>CAZTSJ010000090.1:0-3237 GCA_964616875.1 uncultured Bordetella sp.
CGCGCAGGAGCTATGTTGCCCGGATGCTCAGTGTTCTCCTTGGGGGGAAAAGACCAGTCAAATGGACCACGCTGTCAGCGCGCGTTTCCAGTACCATCGCTACTTCCGGTGAGCGAAATTAACCACTGCACTTCGGGTCCGATCACTTGTCGGACAGGAGGCGGGTTGCAGGTTCCGGCGCGTGGCTTGCGCTCACCGCGTCTTGTGGTCCCTGTGCCTCGCAACTCGAAGCGAGTTCCCGGATTGTATTGAAAATGAATGACTTAAGCAAGGCAAGGGTTACCTGGCTTGAAGTCGGCGAGGAAAGCGAGGCGCAACGCCTCGACAACTTCCTGCTGCGCCATCTCAAAGGCGTGCCCCAAAGCCATGTCTACCGGGTCGTCCGGAGCGGCGAAGTCCGCGTCAACAGCGGCCGGGTCAAGCCCGACTACCGGGTCAAGATCGGCGACAAGGTCAGGATCCCGCCCATCAGGGTTGCCGCCGCGATTCCCAAAGCGCCCGCGAAGCCGTTCGGCCTGCCCATCGTGCATGAAGACCCCTCGCTCCTGGTCGTCGACAAGCCGTCCGGCGTCGCGGTCCATGGCGGCAGCGGCGTGAGCTTCGGGGTCATCGAGATGCTGCGCGCGGCGCGCCCGGAGGCGAAGCTGCTCGAACTGGCCCATCGGCTCGACCGCGATACCTCGGGTCTGCTGCTCGTCGCGAAGAAACGCGGCGCGCTCGTCGAACTGCACCGCATGCTGCGCGATGGCGAGATCGAGAAGGTCTATGTCGCCGTCGTCAAGGGCGTGCCGCAGGGAAAGCACTTCGATATCAAGGACCCGCTCCATAAGTACGTAAACGCGAAGGGTGAGCGGCGGGTCGCGGTGAAGGAAGGCGGTATGGAAGCGGTCACCAGAGTCAAGGTACTGGGGAGCGCGAACGGGTTGAGCCTCCTCCAGTTGCGCCTCATGACCGGCCGCACCCACCAGATTCGCGTCCATCTCGCCCACGCCGGTCATCCGGTGCTTGGGGACGACAAGTACGGCGATTTCGAATTCAACCGCGCGCTGGCGCGGCAGGGCGTGAAGCGCCTTTTCCTGCATGCCCGCCGGCTTAGATTCAGGCACCCGGTTGACGGCAAGGCGATGCAACTGGAGTCGCCGTTGCCGGGGGATATGCTGCGCTTTTGCGAGTCGAATTTTGGTAATGTCATCAGATGAACAGGCGTAATGCGCTAATCGCGTTCGCTGTGCTCGGCATTTCGAGCCTGCCGTACTCTTCCTTAGCCCAGCAGAAGGACAGACGTTGGCGAGTCGGGTTCTTTTTGTCCGGTTCCAGGCGTACCGGAGGGGCGAACGAAGACGCGTTTCTCGCCGGGATGAAGGAGCGCGGCTATGAGGTCGGCCGGAACCTGATCGTTGACACGCGCTATGCCGAGGGGGATCCGGCACGCTACCCGGCGATCGCGGAGGAACTGATCGCGCTCAGACCCGATGTATTGCTGATCAGCAGTACGGGGAACGCTATCGTGACGAAGGGCAAGACAACGACGATCCCGATCGTGCTGGGAAGTGTCGGTGATCCGGTTGGAGAGGGGCTCGCGCAGAGCCTGGCACGGCCGGGGGGCAATGTGACCGGCAACTCCCTGCAAATTTTCGAGCTAGGTGCGAAACAGATCGAGTTGATGATCGAGGTGCTGCCGCGCATGCGCCGCGTTGCATTGCTCTCTGACCTTTCACAGGTGAAGTCCGCAAGAGAACGGTACGAGAAGATCGCGCATACGACGGCTGGGGCGAAAGGCCTTGCGTTGGAGGTGCATGACGTTGACGGCCCCGAGACAGTTCGGCAGGCATTCCGGACTCTTGAGAAGCGACCGGCGGACGCGCTGCTGATCAGCCCGTCGCCTCCTTTCAACGTCCTGCGGCCGGAGATTTGCCAGAGTGCGGCAAAGCTTCGCCTCCCGCTCATCGGCTTTTCAGAAGAGTGGCCGCAAGACGGCGCTCTGATGAGCTTCAGTCCCAGTTGGGTGGAGGCCTATCGCCGCGCGGCCTACTTCGTGGATCGGATACTCAAGGGAGCAAAGCCGGCCGATCTGCCGATCGAGCAGCCGACAAAATTTTCTCTTGTACTGAATGCGAAAGTCGCGAAGGCGCTCGGCATCAAGTTTCCGCAGTCGGTCCTGCTGCGCGCCGACCGGGTGATCGAATGAATCGGCGCCGCCGGCTGCTTGCGTTGCTGGCCTTCGCACCGGCTGCCGCCTGGTCGCAACCGGCGCCGGGGATACATCGGATCGGCGTTCTCTCCGGCTCGGTCAGACCGGACGCGAAGTCCGATCCGGACTGGGCGGCTTTCTTCGAGGCCATGCACAAGCTCAGTTACGAAGAAGGCCGCAATGTCGTTTACGAACACCGGTACGCCGAGGGGACGCCTACGCGCTTTCCGCAGTTGGTGCGCGAGCTTGTTGCGGCCGGCGTCCAATTAATCGTCACCACCGGTTCCGCCGAAGCGGTCGCAGCGTTTCGCTCCACCGCCACGTTACCCATCGTGGCGATTCACGTGGGCGATCCGGTCGAACTGGGACTCGCGGTGAGCCTCGCGCGGCCCGGCCGCAATCTGTCGGGTTCGACCATACGCATACCGGGCTTCACCGCGAAAGCGCTGGAGCTGCTCATCGAGGCGTTCCCTAGCGCCAAACGGATCGGCGTACTTGCCAATCCGACTCAGCCGAATTACGCGGACGATCGCCGGGACATGGAACGCGTCGCGGCCGGAAAAGGTGTAACCCTGCTGCCCACCTCGGAGGCAACGCGCCCCGAAGAGCTCGAGCCCGCGCTCGAGCGCATTGCGAAGGACAAGCCGCAAGCGTTGATGGTGCTCGTCGCCGCCCTGTTTGTGCTCCACCGCCCGCGAATCATCGCCTTCGCGGCACAAGCCAAAGTGCCTGCGATGCACGGCTTCGCCCGGGATGTCGAGGCCGGCGGATTGATGGCCTTCGCGGTCGACACCAGTACGCTGTACGCGCGTGCGCCGGTGTTTGTCGACAAGATCTTGAAGGGGGCGAAGCCGGGCGACATCCCCATCGAGCAGCCGACGCGCTTCGGGCTGTGGCTCAACCTGAAGACCGCCAAGGCGCTCGGCATCAAAATTCCTGGCACGATCCTGCTGCGCGCCGACCGGGTGATCGAATGAACCTGCGCCGTCGGGTGCTTGCGTTTCTTGCGTTCTCGCCGGTCGCCGCTTGGGGGCAACCGGCGGCAG
>CAZTSJ010000091.1:0-1799 GCA_964616875.1 uncultured Bordetella sp.
ATGCGACCGAGCGCTGGCGCGGCAACTGCCTGCAGGCGCTCGATTCGACCACCGACGACAACGGCGAGCTGGAGAAAGTGGATTGGCGCGGAGAACCCGGCGGCTGCAGCCTGAGTTTCGCCTACTGGAATCCGAAGATCCTGCAAGGCGGACGTCTGCTCAACGCGCAGACCGGCCGCTTTGAGCCGGTCACCGTCTCCCCCCAGGGCGAGGAAACCATCGAAGTGCGCGGCCGGCCGACCCTTTCGCAGCGCTACCGCCTCGCCGGCGCGAACCTCGCCATCGATGTCTGGTACGCCGGGGCGCAATGGGTCGCACTCGAATCGGCGGCCAAGGGCGGGCGGCGGCTTCGCTACCGGCTGATATGAACGCACAAGGCATGAAACGCATCCTGTCCGTCTTCGCCTGCGGCGTAGTGCTCGCCGGCTGCGGCGCCCCGCCGCTGCCACCGCTCGCGCTCGCCGAGCGCGTTGACCTCAAGCGCTTCATGGGCGACTGGTACGTGATCGCCAGCATCCCGACCTTCATCGAGAAGGGCGCGCACAACGCGATCGAATCCTACCGTCTCGCCCCCGACGGCAGCATCGAAACCACATTCACATTCCGCGCCGGCAGTTTCGACGGCGCGCAAAAGCGCTACGCGCCCCGCGGTTTCGTCACCGATCGGGCCACGAATTCGGTCTGGGAGATGCAGTTCGTCTGGCCGCTGAAGACCGACTATCGCATCGTGCACGTTTCGCCCGACTACGCGCGCACCGTGATCGGCCGCGAGAAACGCGACTACGCCTGGATCATGGCGCGCACCCCGACTCTGCCCGATGCCGACTACGAAGCGCTGGTCGCCCTGCTGCGCGCCCAGGGCTACGACGTTTCCCTCTTGCGCAAAGTGCCGCAACGCTGGACATGAAGAACCTCCTCGACACTCTCCTGTGCTGGTTCGACAGCTCGGCGACTGCACCGGCCACGGTCCGCGACGGCATCGACAGCCGGCGCATCGACTGGCTGCGCGTGCTGCCGTTCATCCTCATCCATGTCGGTTGCCTGGGCGTGCTCTGGGTCGGCGCGAGCGCATCGGCAGTGCTGCTCGCCATCGCGCTCTTCGTGGTGCGCATGTTCGCCATCACCGCCTTCTACCACCGCTACTTCTCGCACCGCGCCTTCCGCACCTCGCGCGCGATGCAGTTCCTGTTCGCGCTCGTGGGCGCCTCGGCGGTGCAGCGCGGCCCGCTGTGGTGGGCTTCGCACCACCGCCACCACCACGCGCACGCCGACCGCCCCGCCGATGCGCACTCGGCGCACCAGCACGGCTTCGCATGGAGCCACGCCGGCTGGTTCCTGTCACGCGCCAATTTTGCGACGCGGCACGAGCTGGTGCGTGATCTCGCACGCTATCCCGAACTGCGCCTGCTCGACCGTTTTGACGTGCTCGCCCCCGCGCTGCTCGCGGTCGCCCTCTATGCCGCGGGCGGGCTGGAGTTCCTGGTCTGGGGCTTCTGCATCTCCACCGTCGCACTGTGGCACGCGACCTTCACCATCAATTCCCTTGCGCACCGCTTCGGCCGCCGGCGCTACGCCACGCGCGACGATTCGCGCAACAACTTGTGGCTCGCGCTGCTCACCTTCGGCGAGGGCTGGCACAACAACCACCATCACTTCCCCGGCGCCGCGCGCCAGGGCTTCTACTGGTGGGAGGTCGACCTCGCCTGGTACGGCCTGAAGCTGCTTGCCGCGACCGGCCTCGTCTGGGACCTTCGGCCGGTGCCTGCCGCGATGCGCGCCGCCCGCCGGGAGCCGGCGCG
>CAZTSJ010000092.1:0-1640 GCA_964616875.1 uncultured Bordetella sp.
GCGTATTTCCTCGCCTGGGTGTCGAACCGCGTGGTGCTCGACCTGCGCGCGGCGATGTTCGCGCGCCTGGTGCGCCTGCCGGCGAAGTTCTTCGACGACCACAGTTCCGGCACGGTGCTCTCCAAGATCGCCTACGACGTGGGCGGGGTGACGGCGGCCGCGACCACGGTGCTCACGGTCGCGGTCAAGGACTCCATCGCGGTGATCGGCCTGCTGACATGGCTCTTCTACCTCAACTGGAAGCTGACGCTGGTGGCGCTCGCGGTCGGGCCGCTGATCGCGCTCTTCGTTCGCCTGCTGTCGCGGCGCCTGCGCGGCATGGCGCGCCAGGCGCAGCACGCGATGGGCGATCTGGTGCACGTACTGGAGGAGACCATCGAGTGCCACAAGGTGGTCAAGATCTTCGGCGGGCAGGACTACGAAGCGCGGCGTTTCGAGCGCGCCAGCCAGCGCCTGCGCGGGTTCAACATGCGTCAGACCGTTCCGGCAGCGCTCACCACGCCGGTGACGCATACCCTTGCGGCGATTGCGCTCGCGATCATCCTGTACCTGGCGATGGAAGATTCGCTCGCCGGGCGCATTACGGTGGGCGAGTTTGCGTCGTTCTTCACCGCGATGCTGATGCTGCTCGCGCCGCTCAAGCACCTGACGGAGATCAACGCGCCGCTGCAGCGCGGTCTGGCTGCCGCCGAAAGCGTGTTCGAGCTGATCGACGCACCGGCGGAGGCAGACCCGGGGACCGAAGTGCTCGCGCGCGCGCGCGGCGAGATCGAATTCCAGAATGTCAGCCTCACCTATTCGACGCGTACCGAGCCCGCGCTCTCCGCGGTGAGCTTCACGGTCCGCCCGGGTGAAACCGTCGCCCTGGTCGGCGGTTCGGGCGGGGGCAAGACCACCCTTGCGAATCTGCTGCCGCGCTTCTATGCGCCGGATTCCGGCCGCGTCCTGCTCGATGGGCACGACCTGCAGGCGCTCAGGCTGGAGAGCCTGCGCGCCAATCTTGCGCTGGTGTCGCAGGAAGTGGTGCTGTTCAACGACAGCATCCGGGCCAACATCGCCTATGGCGCCATGGGCACCGCAAGCGACGCGGAAGTGATCGCGGCCGCGGAAGCGGCGCACGCCATGGCGTTCATCCGCGAGATGCCGCAGGGGCTGGACACGCTGATCGGCCAGAACGGCATGCGCCTCTCGGGCGGCCAGCGCCAGCGCCTCGCGATCGCGCGCGCGCTGCTGAAAAACGCACCGGTGCTGATCCTCGACGAAGCCACTTCGGCGCTGGATTCCGAATCCGAGCGCCTGGTGCAGGATGCCCTGGAAACGCTGATGCGCGGACGTACCACGATCGTCATCGCGCACCGCCTGTCCACCATCGAGCGCGCCGACCGGATCGTGGTGCTCGAACGTGGACAGATCGTCGAGACGGGCACGCATGCGGAGTTGCTTGTGAAGGAGGGCGTATACGCCAGGCTGTACCGAATTCAATTTGCTTCAGAAAACCCAAAAGCATGACGCCTCTCCGGATCGTCCACACCGAGTCCTCGCTCGGGTGGGGAGGGCAGGAGATACGCATCCTTGCCGAATCGCAGGGGCTGATCCGGCGCGGGCACGACGTCCGGCTGGTCTGCCCGCGCGAAGCGCGC
>CAZTSJ010000093.1:0-3978 GCA_964616875.1 uncultured Bordetella sp.
GTTCGCGGTCAAAGGCGATCACGCGCGCCTTGCCGCGCGCCAGGCGCCGCGCCATGTTGGCGCCCATCCTGCCCAGGCCTACGATGCCGATTTGCATGTCGGGTCTCCGTGTTGCAAACATTCTATAATTGCCGTGGAGAGGGAGGAGACCTACATGAGACGTTTTCTGTTGTTGGCCGGCGCGTTGCTGTTCGCAGCGCCCGCATTTTCGCAATATCCGAACAAGCCGATCCGCGTCGTGGTGCCGCTCGGTGCCGGCACGTCCACCGACATCGTGATGCGCATCATTGCCCAGCCGCTGGGCCAGGCCCTAGGCCAGACCATCGTGGTCGAAACCAAGCCCGGTGCCGACGGCGCCATTGGCGCCATGGACGTCATGAGGGCGGCACCCGACGGATACACCCTGCTTCTCGCCACCAATAGCCCGCTGTCTTCGGTGCCGCACCTGAGGAAAAGCCCGCCTTACGACCCGGTGAGCGATTTCACGCCGATCAGCTTCGTCGGCAACTACACGTTCTTCATCGTGGTGAACCCGGGCGTGCCGGCGAAATCCCTGGCCGAACTGATCAGCTATGCGCGCGCCAATCCCGGCAAACTCAACTACGCCACAGGCAACACCACTGCGATCGTCTCCACCGCAGTGTTCGCGAATCTCGCCAACATCAACATCCAGCACATTCCCTACAAGGCGGAACCGCCGGCGATCATCGACCTGCTCTCTGGCCAGATCCACCTCATGTTCAGCTCCTACTCCACGGTCGCGCCGCACCTGCGCGACGGCAAGCTGCGCGCGCTCGTCACCACCTTGCCCCAGCGCAGCCCGCTGCTGCCGGATGTGCCCTCCATCCTTGAGGCCGGCTTTCCGAAGTTCACGATCGTGCCCTGGGCCGGCATGGTCGGCCCGGCGAAAATGCCCAAGGATGTCGTCGACCGCCTCAACCGCGAGTTGAACGCGGTTCTGACGCGGCCGGATGTGCGCGAGAGCCTCGCCAAGCAGGCGTTCGCGCCGCGCGGCTCCAGCACCGAGGAGATGTCCAGCATCATCAAGGAGCAGCTCGGGGTTTGGGGCAAGGCGATCCGCGACGCGGGCATTCAACCGGAGTGAAGAGAAAAAGCCAGTTCATCCGGGTTTCGCGTGGGTCGATCCACCAAGACAAAGCTGGACAGGCCTGAACGGAATCGGCAACATTAGTCCAGAGGAGGAGGGACCCATGCTCACACGCACTTTACTTGCGGTGGCCGCGCTTGCGCTCACCGTTCCGGGATTGGCGCAGGACGTCAAGCTGCCGGCCACGCTAACGATGACCGCCTATGACACCGGCTCATCCGGGTTCAACATCGCGGTGGCGGTCGGCAAGGCATTCAAGGACAAGCACAACACCGACTTGCGCGTGCTGCCCGCCGGCAACGACGTGGCGCGCCTCGCGCCGCTGAAGGGCGGGCGCGCGCAGGCCTCGGCGATGGGCATCGGCGTGTACTTCGCGCAGGAGGGCGTGTTCGAGTTCGCGGTCAAGGAATGGGGGCCGCAGCCGCTGCGCCTGATGCTCGCCTCGAGCGACTGCAACGCGATCTCGCTGGGGGTGGCCAAGGACACCGGCGTCAAGGACATCAAGGATCTAAAGGGCAGGCGCGTCGGCATCGTGGTGGGCTCGCCGGCGCTCAACCAGAACGCGTTTGCGGTGCTGGCCTTCGCCGGGCTGACGCGCAGCGATGTGAAGCTGGTCGAATTCTCGAGCTACGGTGCGATGTGGAAGGGCATTCTCAACAACGAGGTAGACGCTGCGATAGCCTCGACCATCTCCGGGCAGGCGAAGGAGGCGGAGGCCTCGCCGCGCGGTCTTCACTACCCGCCGGTGCCCGCGGCCGACAAGGCGGGCTGGGCGCGCATGAACAAGATCGGCCCGTACTACGCGCCCCACAAGGCAACCTGCGGCGTCGGCGTCTCGGCGCAGAATCCCGTTGAGCTGCCAAACTACCCGTATCCGATTTTCACCGCCTACGCTGCGCAACCTGCGGAGCTCGTCCATGGGGTGACGAAATCCATGATCGTGAACTACTCGGCGTACAAGGACGGTGCGCCCGGGGCCGCAGGACTGGAGCTTGCACGGCAAAACTTCACCTGGGTACTGCCCTACCATGACGGCGCGATCAGGGCGTTCAAGGAAGCTGGCGTCTGGAAGCCCGAGCACGAAGCGCACAACCAGGTGGCGCTCAAGCGCCAGCAGATTCTGGCGGGCGCCTGGGACGCGTATCTCAAGACCAACCCCGCCGACGGCGACGGTTTCCGCAAGGGCTGGATGGCGGCGCGGGCGGACGCGCTGAAGAAGCTGGGGCTGGACCCGATCTTCGAGTAGCCGGGTTTGTCCGTACCCGCGCTGGTCGAAGCAGAGGTCACGCGGGTCCGCAGCCTGCGAGGCGGCTGGCGCTGGCTGCTGATCCTGTGCACGGCGGCGACGATCTTCCTCTGCGTCAACCAGCAGTTCGCGCTGCGTTTCTTCGTCGGCTTCACGCCGCTTAACACCGAGTACTACTACGGGCTGGTGCTGGTGATGCTGCCGTTCGTGTTCCTGATTTTCCCGGGGACCGAACGCGCGCCCCTGGAGCGGGTGCCCTGGTACGACGCGCTGCTGTTCGCGCTCACCGCCGCGGCGTCCCTCTACCTGATGTTGCACATCCGCAAGGCCGCCGAGCTGGGCTGGGAATTCGGCGGCGCGCCCGGGGACGTCGTCTGGGCCGGCTACCTGATGTGGGCGCTGCTGATGGAGGCGCTGCGGCGCACCGGCGGCTGGGGACTGGTGCTGTCGATCCTGCCTTTCACCTTCTATCCGGTCTTCGCCGACGCCGACTGGCTCGGGCCGCTGAAGGGGACCCAGTCCACGATGGCGCAGGCGAGCGCCTACCACATGCTGTCCTCGGAAAGCCTGCTCGGCATCCCGGTGCAGGCATTTGCCGAGGTCGTGATCGGCTTCCTCGTCTTCGGCACCGCGCTGATGATGACCGGCGCGGGCAAGTTCTTCATCAATCTCGCGTTCGGCCTTTGCGGCACCTTTCGCGGCGGCGCGGCCAAGGTCGGCATCTTCGCCAGCGCGCTGCTGGGCATGATGTCCGGTAGCGTGGTCTCCAACGTGCTCACCGCGGGAACCATGACCATCCCGACGATGAAGAAAACCGGCTTCACCGCCTCTTACGCGGCGGCGATCGAGGCCTGCGCCTCCACCGGCGCGGTGCTCGCGCCTCCGGTGATGGGCGCGACCGCATTCGTGATGGCGCAGTTCCTCAACGTCAGTTACGCCGAGGTCGCCCTTGCGGCGGCGATTCCAGCGGCGCTCTATTACTTCGGACTGTTCATGCAGGTGGACGCCTATGCGGCACGCCATGGCTTGAAGGGAATTCCGCGCGCCGAGCTGCCACGGTTGGGCCAGACCCTGAAGGAAGGCTGGTACTACGTCTTCGTCATCGTGCTGCTGATCTACATGATGCTCGTCATGAAGCGCGAGAGCCACGCGCCGTTCTACGCCACGCTGCTGCTGCTGGTCCTCAATCAGCTGTTCAACAAGGAAAAATGGGGCTGGGGCACGGTGGCGAAGTTCTTCGAGACCAACGGCAGGACCTTCGCCGAGCTGGTCGGCATCCTCGCCGGCTGCGGACTGCTGATCGGCGCGTTCTCGCTTACCGGCGTGATCTCGAGCCTCGCCAACGACCTGCTGCGCATCGCCGGCGGCAATGCGCTGCTGCTGCTGGCGATGACCGCGGTGACCAGCCTGGTGCTCGGCCTGGGCCTCACCACCACCGCCTGCTATATCTTCCTCGCCATCCTGGTGGGCCCGGCACTGGAGAAGGCGGGGCTTAACAAGATGGCGGTGCACATGTTCGTGTTCTACTGGGGCATGCTCTCGGCAATCACGCCGCCGGTGGCGATCGCCTCGTTCGCCGCGGCGGGCATCGCCGGCGCGCCGCCGATGAAGACCGGCTGGGAAT
>CAZTSJ010000094.1:0-2597 GCA_964616875.1 uncultured Bordetella sp.
CGCTCGAGCTCGGCGTCGACCGGCTGCGCGACTATTCGCTGAAGCAAAAGCAGCTGCTCGCCGACCTGCTGAAGATGCGCGGCGTGGAGTCCGAGGGCACCGGCGAGGATTACGGTGCCTTCATTACAGTGGCGCATCCGAAGGCGGACCGCCTCGCGGCGGCGCTCGCCGGGCGCGGCATCGTCGCCGACGCGCGCGGCGACCGCCTGCGCCTGTGCCCCGACATCCTCAATTCCGAAGGCGAACTGGCGCAATGCGCCGAGGAACTCGGCGACCTGCTCGCCCGCTAGCGCGCGTCTAGTTCTTTTTCGTCGCCAGCGCCTCGCTGATCGTCGTCTGCTCGGCGATTTCCTGCTTGGCGATGGCGTTGCGGTGCACCTCGTCCGGGCCGTCGGCGAAGCGCAGCGTGCGCTGGTGCGCGTAGGCGTTGGCGAGGCCGAAGTCGTCCGACACGCCGCCGCCGCCGTGCACCTGCATCGCCCAGTCGATCACCTGGCAGGCCATGTTGGGCGCCTGCACCTTGATCATGGCGATTTCCTTGCGCGCCACCTTGTTGCCGACCGTGTCCATCCGCCAGGCGGCGTGCAGCACCATGAAGCGCGTGCTGTCGATCATGATGCGCGCCTCCGCGATGCGCTCGCGCGTCACGCCCTGCTCGGCCACCGTGCGGCCGAAGGCGACGCGCTGCGTCGCGCGCTTGCACATTTTCTCCAGGGCCCTCTCGGCCACGCCGATCGAGCGCATGCAGTGGTGGATGCGGCCCGGCCCGAGGCGGCCCTGCGCGATCTCGAAGCCGCGCCCTTCGCCCAGCAGGATGCTCGAAGCCGGCACGCGCACATCCTTGAATTCGATCTCCATGTGGCCGTGCGGCGCATCGTCGTAGCCGAACACGTTCAGGTGGCGCAGGATCTTGATCCCGGGCGTGCCCGCGGGCACCAGCACCATCGACTGCTGGCTGTGGCGCGAAGCGTGGTCCGGATTGGTCTTGCCCATCACGATGTAGATCTTGCAGCGCGGGTCGCCGGCCCCGGAGGACCACCACTTGGTGCCGTTGATGACGTAGTCGCTGCCCTCGCGCTTGATCTGCATCTGGATGTTGGTCGCATCCGAAGAGGCGACCGCGGGCTCGGTCATGAGGAACGCAGAGCGGATTTTCCCTTCGAGCAGCGGATCGAGCCACTGCTTTTTCTGCTCCTCGCTGCCGTAGCGCTCGATCGTTTCCATGTTGCCGGTGTCTGGCGCGGAGCAGTTGAACACCTCCGTCGACCAGGGCACGCGCCCCATGATCTCGCACAGCGGCGCGTACTCGAGGTTGGAGAGACCTTCGGGCACGCGCTTGGAATGCGGCAGGAAGAGATTCCAAAGCCCCGCCTTCTTCGCCCTGGGCTTCAGCTCCTCGATGATCGGCACCGGCTCCCAGCGCTTGTCGCTGCGCACGTGGGCGTAGTACTTCGGCTCGTTCGGATAGATGTGCTCGTCCATGAACGACTTGAGGCGCTGTTGCAGATCCTTGACCCGTTGCGAATACTCGAAATCCATGGTGTTGCTCCTAAGTTGCTCGTTTCAGTATGCCTTCGACCTTGCGCCAGCCCAGTTCCGCCATGGCGCGCGCGCGCGCGCCCGACTCTGCGGCATGACTGGAAGAAGCGGTGCCGTCGACGACGCGTTTGGCGATCCCCTGGAGGATGGCCGCGATGCGAAAGAGGTTGTACGCAATGTAGAAATCCCAGACAGAGGTGTCGAAGGCCTGACGACCAAAGCGCTTGCAGTATTTCTCGATGTAATTCGCCTCGGTCGGAATGCCGTAGCGCTCGAGGTCGAGCCCGGCGATGCCGCGTCCCGGCGGGATATGCCAGCTCATGCAGTGATAGGCAAGGTCGGCCATCGGGTGGCCGAGGGTTGAGAGCTCCCAGTCGAGGACAGCGAGAATGCGCGCGTCGGTCGGGTGAAAAACCGTGTTGTCGAGGCGATAGTCGCCGTGCACGATGGTGGTTTCGTCCCCGCTCGGAATATTCATCGGCAGCCAGGCGATCAGCTGGTCCATCGCCTCGATTTTCTCGGTTTCGGAGGCGAGATACTGCTTGGTCCAGCGATCCACTTGGCGCGCGATGTAGTTGCCCGGCTTGCCGAAACCCTCCAGCCCGACCTTACGGTAGTCGATCGAGTGCAGCAATGCCAGCACCCGGTTCAGTTCGTCCCAGATCGCGAAGCGCTCGGCCTTCGTCATCCCCGGTAGCGTCTGGTCCCACAGCACCCGCCCGTCGATGCAGTCCATCACGTAAAACGCGGTGCCGATCACGGCGTCGTCTTCGCACAGCACGTAGGGCTTGGCGACCGGAAATCCTGTCTTGTGCAGCGCCTTGATCACCTTGTACTCGCGGTCCACCGCGTGCGCCGAGGGCAGGAGCTTGCCCGGCGGCTTCTTGCGCAGTGCGTAGCGCTTGCCGCCGGCGGTAATGCGGTAGGTGGGGTTCGACTGGCCGCCCTTGAACTGCTCGATGGTAAGCGGACCGCGGAATCCTTCCACCTGTGCCTTGAGGAATTCCTCCAGCCGCCCGCTGTCAATGCGATGGCGCTCTTCAACTGGCTTTACGCCG
>CAZTSJ010000095.1:0-2958 GCA_964616875.1 uncultured Bordetella sp.
CCAAGGTATCGAGTCCGGAAAATGCCGTGCGCAACGCTTTCTCGCCCGTGGCAATCCGCGTGCGGATGATTTCCCTGCGCTCACGCAGAATCGGCCGGATGGATTCGATCGCACCGGGTGCCGGAAGCGGCGACGGAGTCGACGATCTCCAACGCGCGCCGGAACAGTAATTCCCAGGCCTTCAGGCGGTCTTCAGCCACTCTGCCTCCTTGAGGCGAACACCGAGCGCGCTTGCGATCTTGCGCACATTTCTAGCAACCTGGCCGGGCTTGCCCCACGCACCTACCTGGGTAATCAGGCCCTGGAGCAGGGCCGGGGGTGCTTCCTCGAGCAGCACGACGAAGTGGGATTGTTTGCCCGGCGTCGGTTTGCCGTGCAGCAGCGCGTGCACGAGTTCATCCGGCGCCAGCGCCTTGCGCAGGCTGACCCCGGCCGTCGTGCAGGCCATGCCGATATAGTCGGTCTGCAGGTGCTTGAAAAGAGTGTCGGCGTCATATCGTGCACGGGTCTGGCGCGCTTCCAACATCGCGGCTCTGGTCGTCGCGTTCGGCCTTTCCCGCGCCACTGCCGCGGGCCCTGTCGGCGTCACTACCAGTTCGAGCGCCAGAACATCGAGCACATCCAGCACCTTGTCCGCGCGCAGGGTGTCCTTCCCGGACTCCAACTCGTAGAGAAACTTGAGCCCCACGCGCGCGCGCTTGGCCAGCTGCGCCTGCGTGAGGCCCATCTGGTCGCGCGCCTCGCGCACCGCGGCCCCGAGCTCCCTGCCCGACCGCCACACTACTCTTTCCGGATCTGTGCGCATCCGCAATCCTTCCGATCGGAAGGATTATGCCACAGTAGGCCTTTCTCTCCTACCCGCCAAGTATCTCCATACACCGCCGATCAGCATTCACCGTGTATTTCAAACTCACCCAAAGCTGCGCCTCCGTCGCCTCGGCCTGCCGGTAGGCCCAGCGCGCCACCTGCAGCGCTGCGGGTTGATCGTCGAGGAATCCCGCCGGCGACAGGCGGGCCGCAAGGTCGGCGCCCAAATCACGATTACGCTTCACCCAGTGCGCGAGGTGCGCCGGTGCGCTGAGCATGTCGCCCTTGTCGAGGTTGCAGGCGTTGTGTGCAAGAACGAAGTTCTGCGCGAGATCACGGGGGTACCGCGACCACGGAATGAAATGATCGACTTGGGGATCCTGCTTCATCGCGCCGCCGCAATAGAAGCAGCGGTTCTCCTGCATCTCCTGCAGCGCGCCGAATCGCCGCAGGTTGAAGGGGGCGGAATCGCCTTGTCACGGAGTAGAATGGAACCGTCCGTAAAGGGGCACCATGAAACAGGTCAAGATCATCATCGAAAAGCACGAAGACGGCTACGTCGCCTACCCGGTAGGGATCCAGGGCGTCGTGGTCGGTGAGGGCGATACCTGCGAAGAGGCCCTGCGCGACGTGCAATCGGCGCTCAAGTTCCACGTCGAGTCGTTCGGCGCACAGGCTCCCTGAGCCCGGGCGAGCCATGACGACCGCAGAAATGGAATTGCTGAAGCGCATCACCGCCGATCCGAAGATTTTCGGCGGCAAGCCGATCGTGCGCGGCATGCGCATTTCGGTTGAGACGATCGTAAGCCTCCTTGCGCAAGGCGAGAGCGTCGAGGCGATTCTCAAGGATTACCCCGATCTGACCCGCGACGATGTCCAGGCATGCCTCGCCTATGCCCATGCCGTGATTGCCAACGATTCGCTCGACGCGGTGCGGGTCGGTAGATGAAAACCGAAGTTGCTGAGATACTCGCCGCGGACTAACCATGAACGATGTGCTCGCAACCGAAATCGAATCGCGCCTCGCGCAGGTAGCGCAGATCTGCGCGCGCCTCGGCGTGCGCCGGCTCGAACTTTTCGGATCGGGCACGCGAAGCGGCTCGCCGCGCGACCTCGATTTTCTTGTCGACCTGGGCGACCGGCCGCCCGCCGAGTACTCGGCGGCGTACTTCGCGTTGCGCGAACAGCTTGGTGCGCTGTTTGCCAAGCCTGTTGACCTGGTCACCCCTCCGGGACTCGCCAATCCCTATTTCCGACAGCGCGTGGAGCAGGAAAAGACCTTGCTCTATGCGGCTTGAAGCGCCAAAGCGGGAAAATTGGGGTCAGGGCCCGATTAAAGCGGTACTTCCAGGTACTGTCCGGGTTTCAGTGAGGCGATAGTCGCCGCAACTTCCCGCGTAATGCTTTGCAAGCGCGGCCAGCTGGTTGTTGGCAACACCAGGATTGCGATCCGCCGCTCTGCCAGGTTCTGCTGGTGGCGCAGATTGCGGTCCGTGGTGATCGGCAGGTCGAACGTCGCTTCAGCCTTCGCGAGCAACTCGCCGTTGCGCAGCGCGGACCAGCCCTTCTCGTAGGCGGTTTCGACGCTATGGCCGGGCAGGTGCTCTCTCAGCGGAGCAGGCGTGCCCTGATCGAACAGGATACGCATGCGGCTGTCGGGTCAGGCGGCTTGCAGGCTGCGGGCGGCGTGCTCGAGGACGGACTCGGCCTGGCTGCGAGTCACGCCCGGGAACCAGGCCAGGAACTGGTCTAGCGTCGCGCCGCTCTCCAGGTTCTCGAACAGCGCGCTCACCGGCACGCGCGTGCCGCGAAATGCCCACGCCCCGCTCAGCTTCTCTGGGTCGCGTTCCACGGCCGGGCAGGTCGTCCAATCGAGCATGAAAGGGATTCTACTCTCCGGCTATCCGGGCTCGGCCCACGTGTCGCAATCGAGCTGGCCCCGGTCGCCGGGCGGAGCGGTCATTTGCCCCTGCCGCTCCAATAGTCGGCCTTCTCCGGAATGATCCAGCGAATCCCTCCCGCATTTTGCTTCCCAGTTCGGGCCGATCGCCGCGATACCGGGGAATGACATGGATATGCACGTGCATCACCGTCTGGCCGGCCGCCGCGCCGTCATTGATGCCGATGTTGTATCCGTCAGGCCGCAGCTCC
>CAZTSJ010000096.1:0-36739 GCA_964616875.1 uncultured Bordetella sp.
ACCACGGGCGACCGCGTGCGGCTCGCCGACACCGAGTTGTGGATCGAGGTGGAGAAGGACTACACCGTCTACGGCGAGGAAGTGAAGTTCGGCGGCGGCAAGGTGATTCGCGACGGCATGGGTCAGGGCCAGCTCGCCTCGGCCAAGGTCGCCGACACGGTGGTCACCAACGCGCTCATCATCGACCACTGGGGCATCGTCAAGGCCGACATCGGCATCAAGGACGGCAGGATCTGGAAAATCGGCAAGGCGGGCAATCCCGACATCCAGCCCGGGGTCACGATTCCGATCGGCGCCGGCACCGAGATCATCGCCGGCGAAGGCATGCTCGTCACGCCCGGCGGCATCGACTCGCACATTCATTTCATCTGCCCGCAGCAGATCGAAGAGGCGCTGATGTCGGGCGTCACCACCATGCTGGGCGGCGGCACCGGTCCGGCCACCGGCACTTTCGCCACCACCTGCACGCCCGGCCCCTGGCACATACACCGCATGCTCGAGGCCGCCGAGGCCTTTCCCATGAATCTGGGTTTTTTGGGAAAAGGGAATGTTTCAGTTCAAAAACCACTTCTTGAGCAGATTCAGGCTGGCGCCATCGGCCTCAAGCTGCACGAAGACTGGGGCACCACGCCGGCGGCGATCGACAACTGCCTGGCGGTGGCCGACAAGATGGACGTGCAGGTCTCGATCCACACCGACACGCTGAACGAATCGGGCTTTGTCGAGACCTCGGTGGCGGCGATCAAGGGCCGCTCCATCTGCACCTTCCACACCGAAGGCGCGGGCGGCGGCCATGCGCCCGACATCATCAAGGTCTGCGGCGAGCCCAACGTGCTGCCCTCGTCCACCAATCCGACCATGCCCTACACGGTCAACACCGTCGCCGAGCACCTCGACATGCTGATGGTGTGCCACCACCTCGATGCGGCGATCGCGGAAGACGTGGCTTTCGCCGAATCGCGCATCCGCAAGGAAACCATCGCCGCCGAAGACATCCTGCAGGACCTGGGCGCCTTCTCGATGATGTCCTCGGACTCGCAGGCGATGGGCCGCGTCGGAGAAGTGATCATCAGGACCTGGCAGACAGCTCATAAAATGAAACTGCAGCGCGGAGCGGCGAAAGGCGATTCTTCCCGTTCCGACAATTTCAGAGTCAAAAGATACATAGCAAAATACACCATCAACCCAGCGATCGCCAACGGCATCGCGCACGAGGTGGGTTCGATCGAGGCCGGCAAGCTGGCGGACCTGGTGCTGTGGAAGCCCGCCTTCTTCGGCGCCAAGCCCTCGTTGATCCTGAAGGGCGGCATGATCGCCGCGGCCGCGATGGGCGACCCGAACGCCTCGATCCCGACGCCGCAGCCGGTGCATTACCGGCCCATGTTCGGCTCTTTTGGAAAAGCCTTGCGCAGTACTTCCGTGACCTTCGTATCAAAAGCTTTTCTGCAGGGAACCGAGGCGAGGAAAATGAATTTGCGCACGCTCGTGCCGGTCAAGAACGTAAGAAAAGTCGGCAAGAAGGACATGATCCACAACAGCTGGCTGCCGAAGATCACGGTGGATCCGGAAACCTACGAGGTGCGCGCCGACGGCGAACTGCTCGTCTGCGAGCCGGCCACGGTCCTGCCTCTGGCACAAAGGTACTTTCTCTTCTAATGCTGGAAATCAAATCCAAGCTGAAAATTCCGCGTGCCGCCTACAAGGTCGAGGTGCGCGGCCAGTTGCAGCTGCCTTTCGAATCCCGGCAGAAAACCAGGCTGAGGACGAAGCTTGTTTCGGGCGAGGAAGTCGGGCTGATGCTGCCGCGCGGCGAGATCCTGCGCGGCGGCGACCTCGTGACCGCCTCCGACGGGCGCGTGATCGAGGTCGTTGCCCAGCCGGAGAAGCTCTTGCATATTGAAACAAAAGAACTTGCAAAAATCGCCTACCACCTCGGCAATCGCCATGTGCCGGTGCAAGTGGGCGAGAGCTTCCTGCGCATCGCGGCAGACCATGTGCTCGAGGAGATGGTGCGCAAGCTGGGCGCGAACGTCTCCCACATCGAGGCAGCCTTCGAACCGGAGGCGGGCGCGTATGCAGGCGGGCACCATCAACACGATGAGATGGGGCATGGCGGAAAAATTCATGATCATCATGAACACGACCACGACCACGACCATGAGCATTGCGACCATCCCGACCATCACCACCACAAATGAGTCTCGCCAAGCTTCTCCAGCTCGCCAGTCCGACCCTGCCCGTGGGCGCCTACAGCTATTCGGGAGGCCTCGAGGCGGCGATTGAAGCGGGCGTCGTGCACGACGCCGCGAGCGCGCAGCGCTGGATCGGCGATGTGCTGGAATTTTCCATGGCGCGAATGGAAGGCCCGATGGTGTTTGTTTTTTTGTTGGCTTTTACTAGAAAAGATTTTCTGAAAATAAAAGAAAAAAATGAGGTGTTCCTCGCCAGCCGGGAGACTGCGGAATTGCGCGCCGAAACGGTGCAAATGGGTTATTCCCTGAACCGGCTGCTGAAGGACCTGGGGCTGGGCGAGGTACCCGTTGAGGAACCGTCGTTTCCCGCCGCGTTCGCGTACGCGGCGGTGCACTGGAAGATCGAACCCGAGGCAGCCCTGCAGGCCTACCTCTGGGCTTGGCTCGAGAACCAGGTCATGGCGGCGGTGAAGGCGATCCCGCTCGGCCAGACCGATGGTCAGAAGATTTTGCTTTTACTTGGAAATCTTTTGCCTTCCCTGGCGAAAAAGGCCATGCAACTTCAAGATCAGGATCTTGGCAATTTTGCCCCCGGTCTCGCGCTGTTGTCGGCGCGCCACGAGACCCAGTACAGCAGGTTGTTCCGCTCATGAGCGAAAACAGGACTTTGCGCGTAGGCATCGGAGGGCCGGTTGGTTCCGGCAAGACCGCGCTCGCGCTCGCGCTGTGCAAGCGGTTGCGCGACCGGTTCAACATCGCGGTCGTCACCAACGACATCTACACCGAGGAGGACGCGCAGTTCCTCGTCACCCACAAGGCGCTCGCGCCCGAGCGCATCATCGGCGTCGAGACCGGCGGCTGCCCGCATACCGCGATCCGCGAAGACGCCTCGATCAACCTGGAAGCAGTGGCGCGGCTCAACCGGCGCTTCCCGGGCCTCGACCTGATCCTCATCGAGTCGGGCGGCGACAACCTCGCCGCCACTTTCAGCCCGGAACTCTCCGACCTGACGCTCTACGTGATCGACGTCGCCGCGGGCGACAAGATCCCCCGCAAAGGCGGACCCGGCATCACCAAGTCGGATCTGCTCGTCATCAACAAGATCGACCTCGCGCCGATGGTCGGCGCGTCGCTGGAAGTGATGGAGCGCGACTCGAAGAAGATGCGCGGCAAGCGGCCGTTCGTCTTCAGCAACCTGAAGACCGGCCAGGGACTGGACAGCATCGTCGAATTCATCGAAACGGAGGGAATGCTATGCGTAGCGCAGCCGCAGCCTTGATGGTTTTCTCGGGAGCGTTGCTCGCGCATCCGGGCCATGGAGCGGCCGAGGGGCATTTCCATGGATTGGGCCTGGAGCATGCCCTGCTGATTGCCGTGGTGTTCGGGGCGCTGGCATTTGCAATAAAGAACAAGTAGGCAAACAAAGGCCGATGGAGCCAGGAGGGGGCGGTGAAAAGACTACTTACGTTCGCAGTTCTGCTGTTTATGTTGGATATGGCCGTGGCCCAGGAACGCATTGCGCGCATAGGCTATCTGAGTTGGCAGGACACCGGCGCGTACTACGACATGACGCTCAAAGGCTTTATCGAAGGCCTGCGCGAAGAGGGATTCGTGCAGGGAAAGAATCTTGATCTGATACGCCGCTCGGCGTCCAACGATGCGGATCGTTTCAAGCCTATCGCGCGTGAGCTGGCGGCCAGCAAGGTCGACGTATTCTTCGCTCCCGCCACGCCGATGGCCCGCGCAGCCTGGGGCGCGACCAGCAACACGCCCATCGTCGTGGCAACGATTGCCGACCCTGTGCAGCTGGAGTTCGTGAAGTCCCTTGCGCGCCCCGGCACGCGCGTGACCGGCGTTACGACGCTAAACGATGCACTTACGCTAAAGCGAATGCAGTTGCTGATGGAGATGGTGCCGGGCTTGAAGCGCGTCGGCGTTGTGATCGACGACGCCATGCGCACCGCTTGCGCCCAGGAGCTCGACCTTGCCGAGAAGGCGGCCAAGCAGCTCGGGCTGACGCTGGTGACCGTGCACGTGGACCGGCCCGAAATGCTCGACGCCGCGTTCCGCAAGCTCGTCGCGCTAAAGGTTCAGGCTGTCATCACCACGCTGCTATCCACGCGCAACGGCCTCGAACGGGAATACGCCGAAGCAGCGCTGCGCCATCGTCTGCCTTCGATGTTCGCGATCGAACACGCCGCACGCGAGGGCGGCCTGATGAGCTACGGCCCTGATTTCACCGACATTTTCCGACGTGCCGGCAGCTATGCCGGACGCATCCTCAAAGGCGGCAAGCCCGCCGAAATGGCGATGGAGCAACCGCGCGAGTTCCGTATGGTGATCAACATGAAGACCGCCAAGGCGTTAGGTATCCCAGTCCCGCTGGCTTTACTTGTGCGGGCGGACGAGGTAATTCAATAGGGACCGCGAATGCCTTGCTTGTGGCTGAACGCTTGGATGATCAAAGAATGTTCTGGCCGCTAATGACTAAAAAAGTACACGAGAATCTGCGCGCGGCCGCGCGCGCCGGTGCGCCCACGCTTGAATGCTCGCTGGATCTCGACCGCTCGAGGACGATGGTCGAGGTGGGGGCCGAGGGATGGACCTGGCAAGGCTGGCGATTCCCGTACCTGGAAACCTGCAAGGACAGGACCATCCACCACTGGGATGGAGAGGCCTTCCAGCCGGTGGCGCGTTACGCGGGGTCGCTGATCAAGCTGGTGCCGACGCAGTGGGGGCCGCCGACGTTCGAAATCGACGGCATCAAGATGCTCCCCACGGCGCGGGTGTCGCCCTATGCGGATGCGGAACGCAAGGTCGGCCTGATTCAACCGCGCGGCAAGCTGATCCTGGACACTTGCGGCGGCCTGGGATATTTCGCCGCCTGGTGCCTGCTGGGCGAGGCGCGGCAGGTGCTTTCCTACGAGAAGAACGCCGACGTGATCTGGCTGCGCGGCCTCAATCCCTGGTCGCCCGAGGTGGGCGGCGCATTGAGCCTGACCCACGGCGACATCACAGAGCAGATCGGCATGCTCCCCGGCGCTTCGGTCGATGCGATCCTGCACGACCCGCCGCGTTTCGGCACGGCCGGGGAACTTTATTCGCAGATTTTCTATGAGCAGATGGCCAGGGTGCTCAAGCGCAGGGGCAAGCTGTTTCACTACACCGGCGCGCCGAACAAATTGACGAGCGGCCGCGATGTGCCCAACGAAGTGGCGAAACGCCTGCGGCGCGCCGGGTTCGTCGCTGAACTGGAAGGCGACGGGGTGTTGGCGGTGAAGAAGTAAAATTCCGTCGTGCCCAAAGGCGTCGTCGACTACGAAGGACTCAAGAGCCCGCAGAGCGAGGCGCTACGCGAGCTGAAGCCGAAGCCCGGCCGACCGTTCGATCTCACCAAGATCGGACACGTGGTGCTGATGAGCACCGACCTGCGACGCTCGGTGGAGTTCTATACCGGCGTACTCGGCTTTCGCGTTTCCGATGTCTATCCCGAGACCATGATGAAGGGCCGCATGGTGTTCATGCGCTGCGCCGCGGACCACCACGGGGTCGCGCTGGTAGGAGCCGCACCTGGCGCTGGTGAGGAAAATGCGCCGCAGCGTGAGCTGCATCACATGGCCTTCGAAGTGGCGACGCTGGACGAGGTGTTCGGCGCGCGCGACTGGCTGCGCGCACAGGGCGTGAAAATCGAATTCGAGGGCCGGCGCCGCGCCGGCTGCCAGGTGGCGGTGGAGTTCCGCGATCCCGACGGGCACTGGCTGGAAATTTACTGGGGCCTCGACCAGGTCGGCGCGGACGGGAAGATCCGGCCGCCGCAGGAATGGCGCGAGTGCTTCACGCTCGAAGATGCGGTCGCCGACGCGCCGCCCGGCCAGGACACAAGGCGCTAGCGCTTGAAGCGCGGGTAGATCTTTCTCGCGTTGTCCTCGAAGATCTTCTTCTTGTCCGCGGCCGAGACCCAGTCGATGGCGTCAATGTAGCGGCGCGTGTCGTCATAGTAGTGCCCGGTTTCCGGGTCGATGCCGCGCACCGCGCCGACCATCTCGGAGGCGAAGAGGATGTTGTCGGCCGGGATCACCTTGAGCAGCAGTTCGATGCCCGGCAGGTGATAGACGCAGGTGTCGAAGAAGACGTTGCCGAGCAGCAGTTCCTTGAGAGGCGGGCGCTGCATGTCCTGCGCCAGGCCCCGGTATCTGCCCCAGTGGTAAGGCACCGCGCCGCCGCCGTGCGGGATGACGAACTTCAGCGTCGGGAAATCCTTGAACAGGTCGGAGGTGAGGAACTGCATGAACGCGGTGGTGTCGGCGTTGATGTAATGCGCGCCGGTGAAATGGAACGCCGGATTGCAGGACGAACTCACGTGCACCATCGCCGGCACCTCGAGCTCCACCAGCTTTTCGTACAGGGGGTACCACCAGCGGTCGCCGAGCGGCGGTTCCTTCCACCAGCCGCCCGAGGGATCCGGGTTGAGGTTGCAGCCGACGAAGCCCAGCTCGCGCACGCAGCGCTCGAGCTCCGCGATGCAGTTCGCGGGCGGCACGCCGGGCGACTGCGGCAGCTGGCAGACGGCGGCGAAATTCGACGGGTAGAGCTTGCAAACACGGTGCACCAGGTCGTTGCACTCGCGTGACCAGTCGCGGCTCACCGCGGCATCGCCGACGTGGTGCTCCATCGAGCCGGCGCGCGGCGAGAAGAAGGTGACATCCGTCCCCCGCTCGCGCTGGATCTTGAGCTGCGCGCCTTCCAGCGAGTCGCGGATCTCCTGGTCGGAGATGACTGGTTTTGATAAAGAATTCTTTGCATTGGAAAGCTGAAGCTTGCGCCAATTCAATAGCCCTGCGGGAGCAGTGGTGTAGTGCCCGTGGCAGTCGATGATCATCGGCCCTCAGGCGTTGAAATCACGCAGCACGCGGCCCGAAAGCGTCGCGAGAGGCGCTGCACCGCGTTCGTCGGCGACGCGCATGCCGTTGACCCAGACGCCGTGCACGCCGATCGCCGGCGTGATCAATCGGGTACCGCCCGCGGGCAGGTCCTGGACGCGTTTTTTCGGCCCGCGATTCACGCTCTGCGGGTCGAAGAGGAGCAGGTCGGCGGCAAACCCGGCTTGCAAGCTGCCGCGGTCCTTTATACCGAATACTTTGGCTGAATCGCTGGTGAGCTTCTGCACTGCCTGCTGCAGGCTGAGCACCTTCTTCTCGCGCACCCAGTGACCGAGCAGATGCAGACCGAAACCCGCGTCGTTGAACAGCGTCAGGTGCGCTCCAGCATCCGAGAGAGAAACCAGGCTGTGCGGATGGCGCAGCATTTCGGCCACCGCCTGCTCGTCGGAGTTCAGCAGCAGGGCGCTGAACTCGGTGTCGAGGTCCTCCGCGAGCGCGAGGTCGAGGAGCGCATCGAGCGGGTCGGCGCCGGTGGCGCCAGCCATCTCGGCCACCGTCTGCTGCTGCCAGCGCCGGTGCTCGGGCAGGCGGACATTCTCGATGTAGACCTTGTCCCACTCGGCGTTGAACAGCCGCGTGGCGACCGGAGGGCCGGTAATCTCGGCGCGCACCGCGGCGCGAAACGCCTTGTCGCCGAGCATGCGGCGGTAGTTTTCGTCCTTCAGGGAAAGCGCCGGCTTCCACGCCGCCAGACCCTCGAAGGTGTAGGGCGAATGCAGCGTGAAATCCATGGTGAGCGGGCAGCACGAGATCGCGCCCAGCATGCGGCGGCCGCGCCGGTTGGCGGCCGAGATCTTCTCCAGTTCCTCGAATACCGTGCGCGGGCTGGCGTTGTTGTGCAGCAGCGCGGCCACCACCACCGGACGGCCCGAGTCCGCCGCCAGTTCCTCGAGGAACTCCATCTTCGAGTGGGCGCCCTTGGTGAGCATGAAGACGCCGCGCCCGGCCTCCTTGAGGCAGCCGACCAGGACGCGCAGCTCCTCATCGTCGGCCAGGCGCGAGGGCATCGGGATGCCGGCGTTGCCGTTGTGATTGGGTGAGGTGGAGGTGGCGAAACCCACGGCGCCCGCGCGCATTCCCTCGAGCACGATGGCCTTCATCTGCGCGATTTCCGCGCCGGTGGCGGCGCGCCTGGGCGCGTCCTCGCCCATCACGTAGGTGCGCACCGAGGAATGGCCGACGTAGCCGGCGACGTTGAGCGCGACGCCGCGGCGCTCGAGCATCGAGAAGAATTCCGGGATCGATTCGAAATCCCAGCGCGTGCCTGCCTGCAGCACCTCGAGCGACATGCCCTCGACCTGCGTCAGGTTCTTAAGTATCAGCTCGCGGTCCGTGGGCCGGCACGGCGCGATGGTGAAGCCGCAGTTGCCGATGATCGCGGTGGTGACGCCCAGCGCGGGCGAGGGCGACGCGTGCGGGTCCCAGGTGAGCTGCGCGTCGTAGTGGGTATGGTTGTCGATGATCCCGGGCATCAGCGCCAGTCCGCCGGCGTCAACGGTTTCTCTATAGGATTCTTTTGCCTTTCCGACCTCGACGATTTTCCCTGCCGAAACCCCTAAATCCCCGCTGAACGGTTCGGAGCCCAGGCCGTCAAGGAGCAGCGCATTTCGAATGACGAGGTCGTGCATGCCTCTATACTACCTACCCCATGGAGCTATTCGACCTGAAAGGCAAAACGGCGGTGGTCACCGGCGCCGCGCGGGGCATAGGCAAGGCGACAGCGGCGTTGCTGGAGAAAGCCGGTGCGACGGTTGCGCGGATCGATATCGATCAGGCCCCGGGCGTCATTTCCGCCGATGTTGCAGACGAGCAGGCGATGGAAAAGGCGTTCAAGAAAATCGGCGCCGTCGACATCCTGGTCAACAATGCCGGCATCGCGGTGCGCAAGAACGCGCTCGACATCACGCGCGAAGACTGGGACCGGGTGATGGCGGTGAACGTCAGCGGTGTGTTCCTGTGCTCCCGGATCGCCGCGCGCGGCATGAAGGAACCCGGCAAGGACGGGTTGCCCCGTGGCGGCGCGATCGTCAATCTCGCCTCCATCATGGGTTTTTCCGGCGGCCTGTTTCCCAATCCGGCCTACCAGGCTTCGAAAGGCGCGGTGGTGAACCTGACGCGCGCGCTGGCGCTGGAATTCGCCGAGCACCGCATCCGCGTCAACGCGGTAGCGCCGACGTTCGTGCGCACGCCGCTCACCGCGCCGGTGTTCAACAACCCCGAGGTGCTGAAGAAAGTCATGGAGCACACGCCGCTTGGCGTGCTGCCTGAAGTGGACGACATTGCCGCCGCGGTACTCTTCCTCGCCGGTCCCGCGGCGCGCTGCATTACCGGCATCACCTTGCCGGTGGATTCGGGCTATCTGGCGCGATAACGTATGAACGAGGTTCTTGCGGACCGGTTGCCGGCGTTCGCGTAGGTGATAACATGGTGATACCAGAGTTCCGGAGATCGCGATGGCGACCTCGATCAAGCTTCCCGAAGACCTGAAAAAACGCATCGCGCGCGCGGAATTTCAGCGCAGCGGCACGGGATATGCGCTGGCAGAGGTCAAGGCGCATTACCGTGCAAAGCTTCAAGGCAGGAGATCGCGCAAGCCGACGCTTCTCTCGTTGCAGAGGTAGTTCGGGAGACGAGCATGCACCCGAAAGCACGTTTCCTATTTACCGCCGCAATGGACGTGGATCCCGACAAGGAAGCCCTGTTCAACGAGGTCTACGACACCGAGCACATCCCGTCGCTCCTGAAGGTGGCGGGCCTGCTGGCGGTGACGCGCTTCACGCTGGCGCCGCTGACGATGAGCATCGGCGGCGAGTTGAAGACCATCGTCGCCGAGGGCGAGCCGAAGTACAGCGCCACGTACGAGCTGGAGAATGCCGAGGTGCTGAGTAGTCCGGCCTGGGCGAAGGCGGTCGAGGAGGGGCGCTGGCCTGCGCAGGTGCGCCCGTACACGCGCAACCGGCGCCATACGCTGCGCAGGATAACGGGCCGCTAGCGTTCTATTGCGCTGCGGCCAGGCCGGCGAGGGCCTGGCGGATCAATTGGCGGGAGCGGAACAGCACCATTTCGCGCCAATCGTCGCTGTCCGGGTAGTACTGCTTGCGCACCTGCCGCTTGATGCGCTGCGTCTCCGCACTCGTCCAGTCGACCTTGCCGAAGGCATGCAGCCAGTGGTCTTCGCGCAGCGCGCGCCGGCCTTCGTCGGGAGTGTAGGTGCCGTATTCGAGCGCGACGAACGTTGCCTTGTCGCCGAGCCTTGCCATCCAGCCGAATTCGTTCAGCCCGGATTTCACGACCGAGGACGAGGTGCCGGCTGCCGGCTCGGTGAGCGAGTCGCCGTACCAGCGCTTCGCGCGCTCGAGCGCCGCGGTGCCGGCGTCGTGGCTGCAGATCGGCTCGCCGTAGCCGAACGGGCCGAGGCCGGTGTGGTAGTCGATGATCGCGACTTGGGCGCGCGAGGCGAGTTTGTGGTCGTCGATCAGCGCCTCCAGCGTGCGCCGCGACCAGGTCGGGCCGCTGCCGCCGTAGAACATGCTGTGGGCGTGCCTGTATTGGCCGCCGCCGCGCGCGACCTGGAACGCGGTCTCGCCGTGCTTCGCGCGGTAGGCGGCGATCTTCTTCTCCGCCGCCTCGAACACGGGGCCGGAGAGCTCGCGCGGCACCAGCGCGTCGGCCAACTCGTCGTGGCCGGGGTTTTCCGGCAGCGGGGCGCCGAAATCGACGAAATTGCGGTTGAGGTCGACGTTTTCCTCGGTGACGCGCCGCAGCCAGGCGAAGCCGTGCGGATTGATGGCGTGGATCATCAGCACGGCGACATCGTCCGGCAAGTGGCGTGAACCACCCGCAAGCAGGAAGTCGAGGATGGCGCCGGAGCCGGTGAAGCCTTCGACGCCGTGCGTCGCGGATTGCAGGGCCAGCACCTTGCGCGCCTGAGCCGGTCCGAGCCATGCGACTTC
This sequence comes from uncultured Bordetella sp., assembly GCA_964616875.1. Lineage (GTDB taxonomy): Bacteria > Pseudomonadota > Gammaproteobacteria > Burkholderiales > SG8-39 > RBG-16-66-20. The sequence continues at coordinate 11,086 of CAZTSJ010000096.1, forward strand.
CGTAGCGAGTTCCTCGCCGCGCGGTCCGCGCAAGGGATTGCGATACTCCTTGAGGCTGGCGCCCGCGGCGCGCGCCGCAGCGAGGAATTTCGCGCGCGCCGCGGCGTAGTCGGGCGCGAAGCAGGCCGCGAAATCATAGGGATGATCGAGTGGCGGTCGATTCATGTGCGGATACTACGCTGAAGCTAGAATTCGATTCCCATGCCGCGCATCGATCCCGACCGACTGCTCGCCGACCTTCGACACCTGCGCAGTATCGGCGCGCAGGGTATCGGCGTGGTGCGGCCGGCATTCAGCGCCAAGGACATGGAGGCGCGGCGTTGGCTCAAGGCGCGCTACGAGGAGGCGGGACTCGAAGCCACGATCGACGGCGTGGGCAACGTACTGGGCCGTTCGCTCCAGCCGGGCAAGGCGCTGCTGCTGGGTTCGCACTCCGATACCCAGCCCACGGGCGGCTGGCTGGACGGGGCGCTGGGCGTGATCTATGCGCTCGAAGTGGTGCGCGCGCTCGCCGCCGATGGCGCGACCCGCTCGCTCGCGGTGGACGCGGTGTCGTTCCAGGACGAGGAGTCGCGCTTCGTCGGCTGCCTCGGCAGCCGCTCGCTCATCGGCGCGCTGACGCCGGCGATGGAGGAGGGCGTCGTGGACAATAGCGGCGTCGCGCTGACCGATGCGCTGCGCCTGGCGGGCCTTGCCGGCGCATCGCGCGCGAAGCTGCCGCGCGAGCGCTACGCCGGCTTTGTCGAAGCGCACATCGAGCAGGGCCCGCATCTGGAAGACGCCGGTCGCAGGATCGGCGTGGTGACCGGCATCGTCGGACTGCGCGCCATCCGCTTCGTGTTCCGCGGCCAGCAGAACCACGCCGGCACCACCATGATGGCGCGGCGCCGCGATGCGGCCACCGCGCTCTACGAACTGGCGCACCGCATCAACCAGGAATTTCCCAAGGTGGCCGGCGAGCGCAGCGTCTGGACCATGGGCCGGCTGCGCGTCGAGCCCAACGCTTCCTCCATCGTGCCCGGCTACGCCGATCTCGACCTGCAGTTCCGCGACGCTGCGGAAGCTCCGCTCGATGCCTTCGCGGCAGTGGTTGCGCGCCTCGTCGCCGAAATGAATGCGCGCGCAGGAGTTAGGATCGAAGCGACGCCCACGCGGGCGCCGATCGCGCCCACCCTCATGGACCCGGGATTGCAGTCGCACATCGAAACCGCGGCGGAGCGCCATGCGCCCGGCAATTGGCAGCGCATGCCGAGCGGCGCGTTTCACGATGCCGGCATCATCTCGGCGTCCATCCCCGCCGCAATGCTTTTCATCCCCTCGATCGGCGGCATCAGCCACGATTTCGCCGAGGACAGCCGCATTGATGACATCGTGCTCGGCTGCCAGGTGCTCGCCGATGCATCGGCGTCGATCCTGGCCGCGGCAAACGCTCAGTAGCCCGCGGCGAAATCCACCGTATTGAGCGGCTTTTCGCCGCGCCGCACGCGCTCTATGTTCTCGGCAACCTTTCCTACCGAGGTGCGCGGCTCGGTGAGCGCCGCGATGTGCGGCGTGAGGGTGATGCCCGGATGCGACCAGAGCGGGCTATCGGCCGGCAGCGGCTCGGTTTCGAATACGTCGAGGTAGGCGCGCGCGAGGTGGCCTGAATCCAGCGCGGCGAGCAGATCCGCCGTCACGACATGAGCGCCGCGCGCGACGTTGATGAGACAGCCATTTTTTTTGATCTTTTGAAGTTTCTCTCTATTCAGAATTCCTCTTGTCTGGGGCGTGAGCGGCAAAAGGCAGACAACTGCATCGCTGCGCGCCAGGACCTCGTCCAGATCCGTCGCGCAGTACACGCCGTCCAGTTTCTTCGGCCTGCGGCTCCAGCCGGCGACGTTGAAATCCATCGCTTGCAGTTTCGCCGCGATGGTGCCGCCCAGTTCGCCCAGCCCGAGGATGCCGACGGTGCGGTCCGAGGCGAGGTATTGCCTGCGGCGCTTCCAAGACTTTTCATTCTGAAAATTCCGGTAGCACCAGAAGTGCCGGTGCCAATCCAGCACGTACGCGATGACCGTTTCGCCCATCGCCGCGACCATGCCCGGATCTATCAGGCGCGCCACCGGCACGCCGCGCGGCAGCCCGTCATCGCCGACGATGTTCTCGACGCCCATCCACAACGACTGGATGAGCTTGAGCCCGGGCAGGTTGGCGAACGTGCCCTTCGGGTGGGTCGCCACCACGGCGATGTCGATAGCGCCGCCGTTGGTGTCCGGCCAGGCGAAAAAGCGGTCGGCGGGCAGTGCCTTCTGCAGCAGGGGAAACCAGAACTCCGGCTTCTCCTTCGTCGAAGCGAAAAGGATGTTCAAGATTCTGGCTTGAAGCCGGAGGCCCTGATCACCGGGCCCCACTTGTCGTAGTCGGCCTTGTGGATCCGCGCGAGTTCGGCCGGCCCGAACCCCGTGGGCTCGAGGCCCATCTGCTCCAGGCGCTGCTTCATCTCAGTTGCGCGGACCGCGTCGATCGCGGCCTTTGCGTAGCGGTCTATCGTGTCCTGCGGGGTTTTGGCCGGAGCGAACAGCGCGAACCAGGCGCTGCCCTCAATGTTGTAGCCCATTTCGCGGAACGTCGGCGTATCGGGCGCGAAGCCCGATCGCTTCTCGCCGGACACCGCCAGCAGGCGCGCCTTGCCGGAGCGTACCAGGGTCAGCGAATCCGACAAGGTGAACGACCCGACCCTGACCTCCCCGCCCGCCAGCGCCTGCATCGCCGGGGCCGAGCCCTTGTACGGAATGTGCGTCATTTCGATGTTCGCGGCGCGTGCGAACATGACGCCGAAATAGTGCGGCAGGCTGCCGGCGCCGGCCGAAGCATAGTCGCCCGCCCTGGGGTCCTTGCGGACCAGCGCCGCGAATTCCGCCAGCGTTTTTGCCGGCGACTCCTGGTTGACGACGAAAGCGAGCTGAAAGCTGGTGAGGTGCGCGATCGGCTCGAAATCCCGGAACGCGTCGTAGCGCAGGGTCGCCGCATGCGAATGCGGGAACGCCACCATGGTCGCGAGCGGCGTAAGCAGGATGGTCGAGCCGTCCGGCGCCGCCGCCTTTACTGCTTCGTTGCCGACGATGCCCCCGGCGCCGGGCCGGTTTTCGACGATGACGTTCTGATTCAGTGAAACGCGCATCCGGTCGGCCAGCAGCCGCGCCAGGGTGTCGCTCGCCGCGCCCGGCGGAAAGCCGAGGATGATCTTGAGCGTCCGGTCCTGCGCGAGTGCGCTGGTGGCGATGGCGAAGGACAAGACCGCGGCGGCGATTCGGAACATGGCTCCCTCTGGTTGCGGCGATGTTAGCATTCCGCCAGGAGGATTCGGCCATGGCGATCCGCAGATTCAGCGAGAAGAAGCTCACGAGCGAGGTGCTGAGCCGCATCCGCAAAACGAAGAACCCGCGGCTCAAGCAGGTGATGACCGCGTATATCAAGCATCTGCACGCGTTCGTGCGCGAGGTGAAGCCGACGCCGGATGAATGGATGCAGGGCATCCAGTTCGTCACCGAGACTGGCCACTGGTCCACCGGCAAGCGGCAGGAGTTCATCCTGATGTCGGACACGCTCGGCGTCTCGATGCTGGTGGACGCGCTCAACTACCAGGCGGGAGCCGGCGCCACCGAGTCCACCGTGCTGGGCCCGTTCCACCGCGAGCAGGCGCCGGTGTATGCGCTGGGCGCGAACATCTCGAAGCACGCCTCGGATGGCGAGCCCTGCCTGGTTTCGGGCACCGTGCGCGATACCGCCGGCCGGCCGGTTGCGGGGGCGAAACTGGACATCTGGCAAGGCGGCGCCGACGGCCTTTACGATTCGCAGAAGGGCGACGCGATGAACCTGCGCGGCGTGTTCCACAGCGATGCACAGGGGCGCTTTCACTTCCGCTGCGTGAAGCCCGAGTTCTACCCGGTACCGAACGACGGGCCGGTGGGCCGCATGCTGGTGGCGACCGGACGCCACCCGATGCGGCCGCCGCATCTGCACTTCTGGATCACCGCCAAGGGCTACCGGCCGTTGATCACGCACCTTTTCGTCAAGGGCGGCAAGTACCTGGATTCGGACGCGGTGTTCGGCGTCAAGCCCGAGCTGATCGTCGATTTCAAGCAAGGCAAGGACGGCGTCGCCACCGCGAGCTATGACTTCGTGCTGATGAAGGCGAAGAAATGAAGCCGGGTCATTGGGGGTTTTTTATCCTGTTGTTTTCCGGCCTTGTAACTGCACAGGATTGGCCTAAACAGAAACCCATCCAGGTCATCGTCGGCTTTGCCCCGGGCAGCACCACCGACATCGTCGCGCGGCTGGTGCAGCCGAAGCTCACGGAAGCGCTGGGCCAGACGGTGGTGGTGGAAAACAGGCCGGGGGCGGGCGGCAACGTCGCCGCGCAGGCGGTGAAGCGCGCCGCGCCTGACGGCTACACGGTGCTCGCCGTGAGCGTCGCCTTCGCGGTGAATCCCTCGCTCTACGCCAACGCCGGTTACGAAGTCGCGGATTTCATTGCCGTGGCGCTCGGACCCAGCACGCCGAACATCATCACCGTGAATCCCGCGGTGCCGGCGAAGAACCTGCAGGAGCTGATCGAACTCGCGCGCAGGCAGCCGCTGTCCTATGCCTCCTCAGGCATCGGCACCACGACGCACCTGTCGATGGAGCGCATCAAGACCGCGGCGAAGCTCGACATCACGCACGTGCCCTACCAGCCCGCGCAGGCGGTCGGCGCCGCCGTGGCGGGCCATACGCAGATTTCCAGTACCTCGCTGCCGCCCGCCGTGCCGCAGGTGAAAGCGGGCAGGGTGCGCCCGATCGCGGTGACCAGCGCGCAGCGCTCGCCCGCGCTGCCGGACGTGCCGACCGTGAACGAGCAGGGCTTCAGCGACTTCGACGACCTCACGTGGATCGGCTTTTTCGTCCCCGCCGGCACGCCGCCAGCGGTCGTGGCGCGCCTCAACGCCGAGATCGGCCGCGCCTTCGAGGCGCCCGACACGCGCGAGCGGCTCGCGCAGCAGGGGCTGGAGTGGAAACGCAATACGCCCGCCGAGTTCGCCGCGTTCCTGCGCAGCGAGATCGTGAAATGGGCGCGTGCCGTGAAGGAGTCGGGCGCGAAGGCCGACTAGGCGTCGGCCTAAGTTATTGGCCGCTTCAACGTCGTGTTCTGCGGCGGGCCAATGACACGGCTGCACCGGCGAGATGCTTATTGCCCGTCCGCAGCAACAAATGGTTGGGCGTCATTGGTGGTAGTGCGTTATGGCTCGCCACGGCGAACAAAGTGAATCTTGTTTCCATCCGGGTCGCGGATGTAGGCGCCATAGTAGTCAGGGCCGAAGTTCGGACGGAAACCTGGCGGCCCATCATCTATTCCACCGACCTTAAGGGCCGCGGCGTATGCGGCGTCCACTGCCGCTCGGGATTGAGCTGCGAACGCGACCATGGTTCCGTTGCCCCAGCTCGCTGGAAGCTTGTTGTAGGGTCGACCCACCCAGAATATGGCTTCCTCGCCATGCCGCTGCCACGCAGACCAGTCTGGGTACTTCTTTGAGACTCGCTCGATTCCAAGAGGCGCGAGAGTTGCGTCGTAGAAGGCAGTGGCGCGCTCAAGGTCATGAGTACCAATGGTGACGTGGCTGAACATCGCAGTCTCCTGATGACGCCCAACGTAATGTGAGCTTCCTAATTGCTGGTCAATTAGACACTTCGGCATGCGGTCTGTCACCGTTCCTCCTCGGATCATGGAATTGCGCCGCGTCGGGTCGTTGAAATCACCTGTTGTTTGGGCGATCGAGGCATCTATCACCTGAGATAGGTTGCTGCTGGGGAAAAAATGGCAACTCGATCAAGGAATTCGTCGTGTACCGCCGGGCGGAGATAGACGGTCGACGCGGTCAGGCACGAATTTCCGTGGTTTCCAGCGCCACCTTGTCCAGCTTGTTCCGGTCGAGTGTCACGCCCAACCCGGGGCCGACAGGCAGGCGCATCGCTCCATCCTTTACTTCCTGCGGCTCGGCGAGCACGTCGGAGGAGAGGAAGTGCAGGCCCGAGTCGTTGGGGTATTCGACCTCGCTGAGGGCGGAGGCGAGGTGCAGGTTGGCTACTGTCGCGATACCGGTCTCGTAGACGCTGTGCAGCGCGGGTTTGAGACCATAGGCGTGCGCAACGCGCGCCATGCGGCGCCAGGCGTCGATGCCGCCCCACATGAAGAGATCGCCGAGCACGACGTCCACCGCCTGCCTGCGAATCGCGGGCACGAGGTGCTCATCCTTCACCACCCACATGTTGGTGGCGACGGGGGTTTTTACCGCGGCCTTGAGACGCGCGATGCCTTCGAGCTCGCCGGTCGGGTCCTCGAAGAACTCCAGGCCGAGCGCATCGAGCCGGCGGCAAAGCTCGGTGGCCGTGGCGGCGCCGTAATTGGCGTTCGGATCGAAGCGGATGCGTGCTGCGGGCATGGCCTCGCGCAGTTCGTTCAGCAGTTTCCAGTCCCACTCGGGCGAATAGGCGGCGCTTTTCAGCTTGAAGGAACGGAAGCCGGACTTGCGGACCTGCTCGAGGGCGAACTCCACCACCAACCTGGTGTTGGCGAGCACGTCCAGGTGATCGGTCAATTCCTTGCGTGAAACCGCCTTCGGCAGGATCGCCGCCGGCAGCGTGGAGACGACATCGATGCTCTCTCGCTTGCGCGCGCCGATGAGTTCGGCGAGCGACATTTTCAGGCTGCGGGCGGTCGCGTCCCAGGCCGCGAGGTCGAGGCCCGCAAGAGTCGCAAGGCCATTGCGGCCGAAGCGGTTGTCGTAACTCGTCTTGCCGAGGAGTTCGCGCAGGGCGAAGCGGTCAAGCGCATCCTTGCCGAGCCAGTCCTTCGCAAAGCGCTGCGCCAGCGCGTAGGCGTCGGGCGTGCCCCAGGTTTCGCCCAGGCCCGTGACGCCATTCTCGAGCGCGAGCTCGACCACCGTGCGCTCGGTCTTCTGGATCACGTACATCGAGCTCGCGTGCACCATCGTGAGCGGGATCGATACGCGCGTCAGGCGTATCGAGGAAATTCTCAGCTCTGCCACTGGATCTTGCTGAAGGAGGGTTCCAGCGACCAGTCAATTCCTATTCCTTTGTTTTCAGATATAGGAATTGAAGTGAAAGAAAGGGCTGAACGAACAACGATTCTCGTGTCCTCCCCTTTGAGCGTCGCGGCGAGCGCGGCGCAGTACTGGAGCTCCCAGGGATGCGCATTCGGCGCGAGCAGGGCGATGCTCAGGTCGAAGGCGCTGGCAACGGCGGCGATGGTCTGCACCATCTCCACCGACCCCCAGGCGAAGGGATCGATGCAGAGGATTTCGTGACGGCCTTCGAGGATGTCCTTGCGCAACGCGGTCCAGTCAGGCGGTATTGCAGGAAGTTCGTCCTGCAATGCCTTCACTTCCCTTCTATATGAACCGCCAAGAAGGCCAAACAGCGGAACCCCTTTGGCCCGCGCCAGCGCATCCCACGCGGCCATGTCGCGGGCGACGCCGGCATCCAGGTTCAGCGTAAAGCCGTATCCCGCGGTGCCATCGGCCGCGAGCACCCGCGCGACGAGCGCTTCGGCGCCCGCAGCGACGCGCAGCGAATGCACGTGCGTATGCGCAATCGAGACCGGAGCGGCCATGTCAGCTCAGCGCCATACCTCGCGCGCCACCTCGACGATGCGTTCCAGCTTGCGCCACTGCTCATCCGCCGTCAGGTTGTTGCCGTGGTGGGTACTCGAAAAGCCGCACTGCGGAGACAAGCAGATATCTTCCAAGGGAACGTGCTTTTCCGCTTCCTTTATCTTTCCAATCAGAAAATTCTTGGATTCCAAAACTCCAGTTTTCGTCGTCATCAATCCCAGAACAACCTTCTTGCCTTTCGGGAGGTAGCGCAACGGCTCGAATCCGCCGGCGCGCTCGGAATCGAACTCCATGAAAAAGGCATCCACCGCGGACGAGAACATGGCCTCGGCGACCGTCTCGTAGCCGCCGGAGGCCACCCAGCTGCTCTTGAAGTTGCCGCGACAGGTGTGCATGGTCACGGTCATCCCGGCGGGACGGTCCTTGAGCGCTGCGGTGATCGCGTTGGCGTAGGTGCGCGGCAGGCGCGCGGGGTCGTCGCCGTTCTTGCGGCAGGTATCCTGGATTTTCGCGTCGCACAGGTACGAAAAGCTGACGTCGTCGAGCTGCAGGTAGGTGCAGCCCGCATCGGCGAGGTGCCTGATCGCCTTGCGGTAGGCCGCGGCGGTGTCGGCCCAGAACGCGTCCAGGTCCGGGTAGACCTGTTTCGAGATCGAGCTGCGTCCGCCGCGCAGGTGCAGCATCGACGGCGAGGGAAGCGTGAACTTCGCCGTTTGTTTCGTATTCTGCTTCAAAAAAACAAAGTCATTCACCATGATCGGTTTCGAGCAGCCTATTTTTCCGGTGACGGAAGGAATTGGCGGCTGTTCCTCTGTGCCGCCGAACTTCGGGCCCGGATTGGCGACCGCGGTGACGCCGTCGAGGCGCGTCATGAAGTCCAGGTGCCACCAGTCGCGGCGGAATTCGCCGTCGGTGATCGCCTGCAGTCCCACGGACTCCTGTTTCTGGATGGCTTGCCTGATGCACCTGTCTTCAATGGCCTTCAAATCCCCGCAAGGGATTTCATGCCGCTTGAATTTCGCCCTGGCATCGGCAAGTTCTTTCGGTCGAAGCAGGCTGCCGACGTGGTCGGCGCGGAACGGGGGTTTCATCTGAGGGGATTGAGGCCGCTGCGGGTGACGCGGCCGTGCAGCTCACGGCCAAGCGCCTGCTCGCAGAACTCGGCGGTCGCGAGCAGTCGGTCCAAGTCTATCCCGGTGGCGATGCCCATGGACTCGAACAGGCTCACCAGGTCCTCGGTGCAGACGTTGCCGGTGTAGCCGCCGCCGTACTTCACCTTCGCCGGGTGCCCGCCGACGCCGCCGAACGAGGAGTCGAAGTGGCGCACGCCCGCCTCGTAGGCGGCGACATAGTTGACCAGCCCGGTGCCGCGGGAGTCATGGAAATGGGCGATGGGAACGAGAGATGGAATATTTTGAATTTTTTTGAAAAAGGCTTTTACCGTCAGAGGCGTGGCCATGCCAGTGGTGTCCCCGACCGCAACATGATGAATACCTAATTGAGAAAACCGCAAAACATCCTCCGCAACAGATCCCTGGTCCACCTTGCCCTCGAAAGGGCAGCCGAAAGCGACTGAGACGGTGCCGACGAGCCTGAAGCGCCCGTTCGCCGCGCGCACCATCTCCTCGATGTTGGTCCATTGCTCGGCGCGCGTGCGCTTGAGGTTCTGCTGCGTGTGGGATTCGGTCGCGGAGACGAGCAGACTGATCTCGTTCACGCCAAAACCCGCATCGAGGTCCGTCAGCGCCCTTTGCACTGCTTTCGGGTTTGCACAGGTTGCTTTGTAAAAAACACCGGAAGAACGAGACAAGGACTTCAATAATTCGCTGGCGTCAGAGAACTGAGGAACCACCTTGGGATTCGAGTAGGAAGTCGCCTCGACGCGGGGGAAGCCGATGGCGGCGAAGCGCTCGACCAGCGCGCGCTTGGTGGCGGTCGGGATGAAGGCCGGCTCGTGCTGCAGTCCGTCGCGGGCGAAGCACTCGCAGAGGGTGAGCTGCGACATAGTTGACAGCATCAACCAACTGCGCGATGCTGTCAACGCCAAATGAAAACAGGTGCATTTCCCACCCTCGTTCAGCCGCGCGACGAGCGCACCCAGCCGGCGCGCATCGTGCCCGGCTACCCGCAGACGCCCCTGCGCAACCCGCGCGAGCCGCTGGTCAGGCGCGAGCCCACGCTCTCGGAGCTCACCGGCCCGCTCGAGGTGGCGCGGCGCGTCAAGCTGCTGGGCGGCGACATCGCCGGCCACGGCAGGAAGCAGGCCATCGGCCAGCTGATCCACCTCAGGGTGCGCGTGCTCGACGAGGACGGGGCGCCGGTCGGCGGCGCGGTGGTCGAGATGTGGCAGGCGAACGCCGCCGGGCGCTACATCCACCCCAACGACGACGACCATGCGCCGCCGGATCCGAATTTCTACGGCGCAGCGCGCCTCGTCACCGACGAAAACGGGCGGTTCGAGCTGCGCACGGTGAAACCCGGCGCCTATCCGGTGCCGACCCGCGACGGCTGGTGGCGCCCGCCGCATGTCCATTTCTCCCTTTTCGGCAAGGTCTGGCTGTCGCGCCTGGTGACGCAGATGTACTTCCCGGGCGAGCCGCTCAATGCGCAGGACCGGATCCTGAACGCGGTGCCGGATGCCGCGGCGCGCGAGCGGCTCGTGGCGCGCCTCATCGCGCCGACAGGAAATCCTCACGCTGCGCTTGTTTTCGAGCATCAGATCGTCCTGCGTGGCCGCATGTCAACACCGGCGCAGCAATGATTCCAACGGCTGAGGCAACTATCGGGCCGTTTTTCCCGCCGCGCTACGTGGACAAGGGTGCGAACGACCTCACGCGGTTCGGGAGACGCAAGGCACAGGGCGAGGCGATCGAGATCCGCGGCCGCGTGCTGCAGGAGGACGGCGCGGCGCTGGAAAACCTGGTGCTTGAAATCTGGCAGGCCGACGCAAAAGGGATCTTCCGCCATCCCGCCGATCCGCGCAGCGCGCAGGCCGATCCGGCATTCCTCGGCTGGGGGAGGGCGGTGACGGACCCCCGGGGCAACTACGTTTTCCGCACCATCCGGCCGGGCGCGCCGGCGGGACGCACGCCGCACATCAATTTCATGGTCATGTATTCCGGCCTGATGCGGATACTGAAGACCACGATGTATTTCGAGAATGCGTTGGATGTTGTTCTATCTGCCGTTCCTGCCGCACGCCGCGAACTTCTGGTCGCCAGGAGACAAGGTCCAGACAGTTATCGCTTCGACATCCGCCTGCGCGGCGAGAACGAGACGCCGTTTTTCGATGACTGACCTGACCATACGTGAGCTGCTCTCCTATCGCCTGCACCGGGTGGCGAACCTGCTGTCGCGCGGCGCCGAGATGCGCTACCGGCGCGAGTTCGGCGTCAGCCTGTGGGAGTGGCGCACGGTGGCGCTGCTCGGCGGCGCCCTGGAGCCACAGTCGCTCAACGAGCTCGCGCGTGCCGCGGGCATGGACAAGGGGCAGATGAGCCGCGTGGTGTCCGGCCTGACCGCCAGGAAAATAGTTTCGCGCGAGACGGATGTCAACGACGCGCGCGGGATCCGGCTGTCCCTCGCCGCACCGGGCAGAAAGCTCTACCTGAAACTGATCAAGGCGGCGGCCGAGCGCAACAGCGCCTTTCTCGGTTGCCTGAGCGCTAGGGAGCGGGAATGCCTGGAACAGGCGATGACCAAGCTTGCGCGCGAGGCGCGCAGCTTCATCCAGACCGAGAAGCAGCTGCGGCGATGACGCCCGCGGTCCTGCTCACGGAAGACCGCGGCGCGGTTCGGATCCTGACCATGAACCGGCCGGAGAAGCGCAATGCGCTGAACACGGCGCTGACGCGCGCCCTGCTCGACGGACTGCGCGCCGCCGATGGCGCAGATGCGGTCGCGGCGGTGGTGCTGACCGGCGCCGGGCAGGGATTCTGCGCCGGAGCGGACTTGTCGGAGTTCAAGGACCTGACGCCGGAAAAGCAGCATCTGGTGGAGGAACGCGCGGAACTCACCATGCAGCTGCATCTTGCTTTCTCGAAGATGGCGAAACCGGTGGTGAGCGCGATCAACGGCGCGGCGATGGGCGGCGGCGCGGGACTCGCGATTGCCGCCGACCTGGCGCTGATGGCGCAAAGCGCGCAGCTCGGCTATCCCGAGACGCGCCACGGCATCGTCGCCGCCATCGTGATGGCGAACCTGGTGCGGCAGACGGGCCGCAAACGCGCCTTCGAGCTGGTTTCGCTCGGCGATGCCATCACTGCGCAGCAGGCGCTGGCGTACGGCCTGGTCAATCGCGTCGTGCCGGATGGCGACCTGCTGCCTGAGTCTCTTTTTCTTGCCGAAAGACTTTCCAGGATAAGGAAAGAAGGATTGGCAGAAACCAAAAAACTTTTCCATCAAGTTGCCGACCTGCCGCTCGAGGAAGCGCTCAGGCGCGGGCGAGAGCTCAATAAGCGCATGCGCGCTTTCGGGAAGAAGTAGGAATGCATGGGGGTTACCTACGCGCTGCTGGCGATGGTCTTTTTTGCTTCCAACATCATCATCACGCGATACGCGCTGGTGCGCCTGCCGGTGGAGGCGGGGTTTTTCATCGTGCTGGCGACCAACATCCTGTTTCCCTCGGCGCTGTTCGCGGTCGAACTGGGGACGCGCGCCGCACCCTGGGCCTGGGACTGGCGCGGGGCATGGACGTTTGCGTTCGCCGGTGTGATCGGGACCTTTCTTGGCCGCCGCATGCTGTTCGACACGGTGCGTCTGCTAGGACCCTCCCGCGCGAGCGTGTTCCATTCGACGGCGCCGGCGTTTGCGCTGGTGGCCGCCTGGCTGCTCGCCGACGAGCGGCTCGGGCTCTACGAGCTGGGCTTGATGGCGGTCGTGTGGCTGGGATTGTGGTTTACGCAACCGCGCGCCGGCGCGGCCGCGGGCGGCATCCGGCTCACGCAGGCGAATGTGCGCAGGGGCATGCTGGCGGGCGTGCTGACGGTCGCCGGCTTCGGCATTGGCAACGTGCTGCGCGGCCTCGCCATGCGCGGCTGGGACGAGGCGATATTCGGCACGCTGCTGTCCGCCCTGGCCGCGCTCGTCTGCCAGGTGCTGGCGACGCGCGACTGGGGGAAAATCGGCGCACTGCTGCGCGGCGCCGACCGCCATACCGTGTGGCTGTTCATCGGCTGCGGCGTGACCACTTCCCTGGGCTCCATCTTCGTCGCGCTGGCGATGAATCACATGGAGATCGCGCTCGCCGTGCTGGTGGTGCACACCACGCCGCTGGTGATTTTCCCGGTGAGCGTCTTCATTCTGAAGCACAGGGAGGAGCTGACCCCGCGAACGCTGCTCGGAGCGTTTGTGGTGCTTGCGGGGATTACGCTTCTGGCCTTTAGATGAAGCCACTTCAGCACCTCACCATCCTGGACCTCTCGCGGGTGCTGGCTTGCCCGTTCGCGAGCATGATCCTCGCCGAGCTCGGCGCCACGGTGATCAAGGTCGAGCAGCCCGGCGCCGGCGACGAGACGCGCGGCTTCGAGCCGCAGCTCGCGCGCGACAGCGCCTACTACTTCGCCTGCAACCGCTCCAAGGCCTCGATGACGGTCAACCTGCGCTCGCCGCAGGGGCAGGACATCATCCGCGAGCTGGCGCAAAAGGTGGATGTGCTGGTGGAGAACTTCCCGGCCGGGAGCCTCGGCCGCTACGGCCTGGATTTCAGCATGCTCTCCACACTCAACCCGAAGCTCGTCTATGTGTCCTGCACCGGATTCGGCCAGAGCGGCCCCTATGCGCACAAAAAGGGCTACGACACCGTGTTCCAGGCGATGGGCGGCCTCATGAGCCTCACCGGCGAAAAAGGCGGCGGCCCGGTGAAGCCGGGACTGCCGGTCGCCGATCTCACCTCCGGCCTGTGGGTGGCGATCGGGATCCTGGCAATGCTCTCCGGGCGCGAGAAGACAGGCCGCGGCGCGCACCTGGATTTTTCCATGCTCGATGGCCAGGTGAGCCTGCTCACGCTTGCGGCGGCGCGCTACTTTGCCCTCGGCGAAGTGCCCCCGAGGCTCGGGACCGAACACCCCGGGCGCGTGCCATCTGCCACGTTCCGCTGCAAGGACGGCAAGTTCGCCCACATCACCGCCAGCGACCAGCACTGGGAACCGCTTTGCAGGGTCTTGAACTTGAATTTCGATATGGATCTTTCGGCCAATGAAATGCGGGTTGAGCATCGAGACATCGTGATGCAAAAACTAACGGAAGTGATTTCCGGTATCGAGCGGGCAGCGCTGCTGAAGTTGCTCGATGAAGTCGAAGTCCCCGTCGGACCCGTGAACGATGTCGCCGAAATTCTCTCCGACCCGCATGTGCGCGCGCGCGGGCTGGTCGGCAGTTTCGATTACCCGGGCGTGGGCGAATTCAAGGCGCTGGCGCTACCCTACAAGTTCCTCGGCTGGGACAACCCCGAAATTGGGCCACCGCCGGCCCTCGGCGAGGACACGGAGAGAATTCTCGCGGAACGGCTGGGGTATTCCAAAGACAAGATTACTCAGTTGAAGGCAGCGAAGGCGATATGAGCGTCCTTTATTCAGTCGTGCAAGGCGTCGCGACGCTCACCCTGAACCGCCCGGAGAGCCGCAACGCGCTCAATCTGGAGATGTGCAACCAATTGGTTGAAGTTTCTCGGCAATGCAGTTCCAATAGTGAAATAAAACTAGTGCTGGTCCGTGCCAACGGCCCCGTCTTCTGCGCCGGCGCGGACCTGAAGGAGCGCCAGGGCATGGGCGAGGCGCAGGTGCGCGAGCGGCGCATGCAGGGCTTTGCCGCCTATGCGGCGCTCGAGGCCATGCCGATGCCGGCGATTGCAGTAGTCGAGGGGCCTGTGGTGGGTTCGGGATGCGAAATCGCCGGCGCCTGCGATTTCATCGTCGCCACCCCGCAGGCATCGTTCCGCACGCCGGAAGCGCTGCGCGGCACCGTGGGCGCGACGCAGCGCCTGCCGCGCATTCTCGGCAAGCGGCTCGCCAAGGACCTGATGCTCACCGGCCGGACACTGAGTGCCGTGGAGGCCAGGGAAGCGGGCCTGGTCTCGCGGCTGGTTCCTGTTTCGGAATTGGAAACGACTTTACAGGAAATAGAAAAAACAATTCTCAACGCCCCACAGCACGCTTTGCGCCTGGCCAAGCGCTGCATCGGCACGGGCGTGGAACTGGATCCGCAAGGCGCGCTGGCCGCTGAAATTGCGGCGATCGAGGAGCAGTTTGCGAGCGGCAACTGGATGGGCAGGCAGTGAGCTGGGAGGCAAAGACACTGGGAGATTTTCTGCTCGAACGAGTTTCGGATAGCGAAGCATTGGTTACGCTTTCCGTTCGGTACTCATATAAAGATCTGCTTGAAAAGGCCAAGCAAGCTGCCGGTGCGATGCAGGCGCTGGGCATCGGCAAGGGCGACCGTGTCGCCGTCCTGATGCCCAACGGCGAACAGTGGCTGTCGCTCTTCTACGGCGCGGCGCTGATCGGCGCGGTCACGGTGCCGGTCAATACGCGCTTCAAGGCCGCAGAAATCGATTTCTGCCTGGAGCAATCCGGTGCTAAAGCCTTGTTTTATGCGCCTTATTTTTTAAGTATTAATTTTAAAAAAATGATCGAAGAAATTGGTTTCGATCTTGCCGTCGAAATTTCCAATCTGGAGAACGGCCAATACACGGAGGTCAAGGTCCAACCCGATGATCTCCTGCTCATCCAGTTCACTTCGGGCACGACTGCTTACCCAAAGGGCGTGATGCTCACGCACGACAGCATGCTGCGCAACGCCTGGGCCGCGGGCACGCGCATCGGCGTGCGCGCGGAGGACCGCTACTTCAATTGCCGGCCGTTCTTCCACGTCGGCGGCTCCACGCTCTCGGCGCTGGTGTCGCTCGTGTTCGGCTGCTGCCTGGTCACGCTGCCGAGCTTCGAGGCGGGCGCGGCGCTGGCGATGCTCGAGCGCGAACGCTGCACGCTCACCTCGGGCAACGACACCATTTTCCAGATGCTCATGGGCCATGAGGATTTCCCACGGCGCAAACTCTCCCTGCGCGGCGGCTGGGCCGCGGCGGGGCCGCAAACCATGCAGGCGATCATCGACAAGCTGGGCATGAAGGCCGTGTGCGCAGCCTATGGGCTATCGGAAGCCTCGCCCAACGTGGTGATGAGCGACTGGCGCGACGCGGAGGGACTTCGTGTTGCAGGATTGGCTCTGCCTCTTCCCGGGATTGAAATTAGAATTTCAGAGCAACAGGAAATTCAAGTGCACGGCTGGAGCCTGATGCAGGGCTACTGCAATAACCCGGAAGCGACGGCGAAAGCCTTCACCGCAGACGGCTGGCTGCGCACGGGGGACCTTGGCGAACTCACGGCGGAGGGCCGCCTGCGCATGGTCGGGCGCCTGAAAGACGTATTCCGCGTCGGCGGCGAGAATGTCGCGCCGGCGGAGGTGGAGGAGGTGCTGCTCTCCCACCCGGCGGTCGAGACCGCACAGGTTGTCGGGGTGCCGGATGCGAGGCTTGGAGAGGTGCCTTGCGCCTACGTCACGCTTAAATCCGGATTTTCGTCTTCCGAAGATGAAATTCTTTCTTTCATGAAACAGAAGATCGCAAATTTTCGCGTTCCCCGTTATCTCCGCATCGTCGCTGATTTCGAATCCATCGGCATGACCGCCAGCGGCAAGGTGCAGAAGGTGAAGCTGCGCGAGCACGCGCTGAAGGAGTTCGGACTATGAAACCGCTCGACGCGGACAGCGACACCTACCGGCTCCTGCGCGAGAGCATCCGCCGCTTCGTGGAAAAAGAAGTGGTGCCGAAGGCGCAGGCCTGGGAGGAGCAGGGCTTTGTGCCGCGCGAGCTGTTGCGCGAGATGGGCAAGCTGGGGTTTCTCGGCCTGCGCTACGCGGAAGAGTATGGTGGCGGAGCGCTGGACGCGCGCGCGACCGCGCTGCTTGCGGAGGAACTGGGTCGTTCCACGTTCGGCGGCTTCGCCATCACCGTCCTCGTACACACCGACATGGCTACGCCGCACCTGGTCAACGCAGGATCGCCGGAGCAGATCAGGCAATACCTGCCGCGCATCGTCTCGGGCGAGCTGATCACCGCGGTCGGCGTCACCGAACCGGACGCGGGCTCGGACGTGAAATCGATCCGCACCAGCGCGCGGCGCGAGGGCGGCGAATGGGTGCTGAAGGGTTCGAAAATGTTCATCACTAACGGTTCGCTGGCCGACCTGTATTTCATCGCCGCCAAGACCGATACCGCCGCCGGCTCCAAGGGCATCTCGATGTTCATCGTCGAGAAGGGCATGAAAGGTTTTTCGGTAGGCCGCAAACTCGACAAGATGGGCTGGCGCAGTTCGGATACCGCGGAGCTGGTGTTCGACGATTGCCGCGTTCCGGCGGCCAACCTGCTGGGCGAGGAGAACCGCGGCTTCTACGCCATCATGAAGAATTTCCAGAACGAGCGCATCGCCATCGCCGCCATGACCATGGGCGAGGCGGCGCGCGCGATCGAGCTCACGCTGGAGTACGTGCGCACGCGCAAGGCCTTCGGCGCGCCGCTCTGGGACAAGCAGGCGATCCGGCAGCGCCTGTCCATGCTCGCCGCGAAAGTCGAGGCCGGCCGGCAGCTCGTCCTGCACGCCGCTTCGCTCGACGCGCAGGGCCGGGACTGCGTCAAGGAGGTGTCCATGGCCAAAGCCTACTGCGCCGAGCTGCTCAACGACGTGGTCTACGACTGCCTGCAGTTCCACGGCGGCTTCGGCTACATCAAGGAATCCGCCATCGAGCGCATGTACCGCGACGCGCGCGTGCAACCCATCGGCGGCGGTGCCACCGAGGTGATGCTCGAAGAGGTGGCGAAAAGGCTCTAGAAGCCGAGCTTGGCCTGCGCGCCGACGAAGAGCGCGCGGCCCGGCGCGGGCTCGTAGAAGCGGCCATTGGCGTCGTTGACGATCACCGAGCCGGCGTAGCGCTTGTCGCCGAGGTTGTCGATGCGCAGGAATTCCCGGAAGCTCCAGCTGCCTGAGCGCTGGGTGAAGCCCATGGCGAGGTTGGCGATGGCATAGCCGCCGGCGTATTCGCTGTTGAGGTCGTTCACCGCGATGCGGCTCTTGCGCAATACTTCCAGCGCAGCGGTAAATCCTGAAGCGGGGTCGCGCCAGCGCAGTTCGCCGTACAGGTAATTGCGCGGCGTGGCCGGCAGGACGTTGCCCGCCGGCACGGTAGGTGAAACGGCGCTGGTCACGGGATCGAGGAACTTAGCATCAAGCAGCGTCCAGGCGAGCACTGCCTCGAAGCCGAGCGGCAAGGCGCTTTCCAGCGCCAGTTCCAGCCCGTTGCGCCGCGTGCGGCTCGCGTTCTTGAAGGTCTGCCGGCCGCCGCTGTTGGTGTCGACGACGATCTCGTCGCGCGTCAGGATGTCGAACCAGGCCAGGTTGACGCGCGTGCGTGCGCCCAGGATCGCCTTCAGCCCGGCTTCGTAGTGACGGCTGCGCGCGGCGCCGAGGCCGGTGTTGAGTCCGGTTGCGCCGGGCCGGTAGGCGAGCTCCGCGAAGGTAGGCGTCTCGAAGCCGCGTCCGCTATTCGCGTAGAGCGATGCCGAGCTGGAAATCTTGTAAAGAATTCCCCCGACCGGCGTGGTGGTGCCGAAGCGCTTCTGCCCGCTGTCGTCGGGATTGCCGGGGGCGACGAAAAAATCGTCCAGCCGGTACACCGCACGGTTGTTGCGCAGGCCTGCGAGCGCCAGCCACTGCTCGGCGAAGCGCCACTCGGCCTGCGCGTAGACGCCGGTCGCGGTGACGCTGTTGTCCTCGTCGCGCTTGAGCGAACCGATGGCGCCGAAGTTGTTGAGGAAGCCCTTGCGCCGGTCGGTCATGCGCTCGTGTTCGCCGCCGAAGACGAGCGTCAGGGGCCGGCCGAGCAGGTCGGAGCGCGTCGTCAGGCGCAGCGAAACGCCGCCGTAGTTGCGCTCGAGGTCCACCACGCCGCCCGATGCGCCGGGCGGCGTCTGGTTCGCGAGCGGCGTCGACAGGTACTGGCGCACGTCGCGCTGGCCGGCAAAGGCGGTGGCCGACAGCGTGCTCGAATCAGAAAAATCGTGCGTGAGGATGGCGCCGCCCTGGGTCTGCGCCAGGCTCTTGCGCGTGTCGAACTGCAGCGATCCCGCCGCCACCTGGCGCGGATTCTCGTCCACCTGCGCACGCGACAAGCCCTGCGGATCCTGCGTCTCCGGGCTGTTGAAGGAATTCACCACCAGCGTCAGGCTGGTGGCGCCGCCCAGGCGCAATGTTGTCTTCGCGTTGAGCTGCTCGCGCGTCGCGGCGCTGTGGTCGCGGTAGCCGCCGGTATCGAAGCGCGAGCTGCTCACGATCCAGTCGCTGTCGGCCGCCTTGCCGCCTGCCTTGAAGCCGGCGCGGGAGGTGCCATAGCTGCCCAGCATCAGGTCGGCGCCGGCGCCGCTAAAGTCCGCACCGCTCTCGGTGATCAGGTTGATGACGCCGCCGGAGGAATTGCCGTACATCACGGCGAAGGGCCCGCGCAGCACCTCGATGCGGCCGGCCGATGACAGGTCGAAGTGCGACACCTGTCCCTGGCCGTCCGGGAAGCTCGCCGGGATGCCGTCGGTGATCAGGCGCAGGCCGCGCACGCCGAAGGACGCGCGCGCGCCGAAGCCGCGCGAAGTGATCTGCAGGTCCTGCGCGTAGTTCTGGCGGTTCTGCACCACGATGCCCGGCACCCGGCCGAGCGACTCCGACAGGTTGAGCATCGGCCGCGCCCAGCGGATGTCCTCGCCCTCGACGCGGTCGATGGAAGCGGGCACCTCCATGCTCGGCCGCTCCACGCGCGTGCCTGTGACGGTGATGGCGTCTGTTTGGGGTTTTGCCGTTATTGAGAAAAACAATAACGAGATAAGAAGCCAACAATGATTCAAAATCTTCAGTTACCGGGGCTTCTTTACCCGCAAGTCCTGCATGCCGTCATAAACCGCTCGCTCGACATCGTCCGAGTCCGTTTGCTTTTGATCTGTCGTTTTGGCACGGCCTGCGGGGTTTTTTGCTGCAGGCACGTCCTGCTTGCGAGGAGTGCGTTTCTTCTTCGCCGCTTCGCTCATGGAGCCTCTCCGATCACTGCGATGACCTCGCCTTCGCCGACCATGTCGCCTTCCTTGACCCGCAGTTCGAGCAGTTCGCCGGCGGCCGGTGCGACCACCGGAATCTCCATCTTCATGGATTCAAGGATCAGGATGCTGTCCTCGGCCGCAAGCTTCGCCCCGGGCCGCGCCTCGATTTTCCACACCTTGCCTGCGACTTCGGCGATGACATTCATGGCTTGGCTTTTTCTCTAGTATTGTGCCGATTCCTGAGGAGGAACGCATGAGACATCTGCTTTGCACGCTGTTGCTGGCGCCCCTGCTCGCGCTGGCCCAATCCTACCCTGCCAAGCCGGTGCGCATCATCGTACCGTTCCCGCCGGGTGGCACCACCGACCTGATCGCGCGCATGGTGCAACCGAAATTCCAGGAGTTTCTCGGCGTGCAGATCGTGATCGAGAACAAGGGCGGCGCCGGCGGTTCGATCGGCGCGAACGAGGCGGCGCGCTCCGCGCCTGATGGCTACACCCTGTTGATGGTGTTCGACACCCACGCCGTCAACCACCATATCTACAAGGCAGCGCTGGATCCGTTCAAGCATTTCGAGCACCTGATGCTGATGGTGACCTCGCCCAGTTCCCTGGTTGCCACCACCAGCTTCGCGCCCGGTAACCTGCGCGAGGTCGTCGCCGCAGCCAAGGCCAAGCAGGACGCGGTGACTTACGCTTCGGTAGGCTCGGGCAGCTCGAACCACCTGGGCGCGCTGCTCCTCGAGCAGGCGGGCGGCGTGCGGATGCTGCACATTCCCTACAGCGGCGGCGGCCCGATGGTGCAGGCCCTGCTCGGCCAGCAGGTCAACATCGCCTTCATCTCGACGCCGCTGATCCTGCCCCACCTGAAATCTGGCAAGGTGAAGGGGATTGCCACGGGCGGCAGGCAGCGCATGGCGGCGCTCCCCGACCTGCCGACGCTCTCGGAGACTTTTCCTGGATTCGAGCAGGTCTCGTGGTTCGGCCTGCTCACCCCTGCCGGTGTTCCCAGGGATGTCACCGCCCGCATCCAGCGCGACATGGCGCGCACCCTGGCCGTGCCCGAAGTACGGCAGAAGCTCATCGACGGCGGCTTCGAAGTCGTCGCCAGCTCGGCCGAGGAATTCCTGAAGTTTGTGCAGAACGAATCCGACAAGCTCGGCAAGCTGATTCGCGACAGCGGCATCAAGGTGGAGTAGGCGCGCCGCTCACTTGTCGAAGCGGTAGGGCCCGCCTTTTTCCAGCGCCTTTTTGTACGCGGGCCGGGCGTGCAGGCGCTTCACCCAGGCGTCCAGGTTCGGAAACGCGGCGCGCTTGCCGTAGGTTTCCGCGATTTCGCCGACGAAGCTCATCTGCACGTCGGCACCGCTGAACTCATCGCCCGTGACGGTATCTCCCACAAGGAAGCTGCGGCCCTTGAGGTGGCCGTCGAGGTAGCCGAGGTGGTTGGCGATCTCGCTTTCAATGCGCGCATGCAGCGGCTTGCCGCCCTCGCCGAGGCGCGAGACGTAGAGGTTGAGCATCAGCGGCAGCATCGCGGAGCCTTCCGCGTAGTGCATCCACATCTGGTAGTCATCAAAAGCGGGCGTGGCCGGATCGGGCTGCAGGCGCCCGCCGGCGTGACGGCGGATGATGTAGTCGATGATCGCGCCGGATTCGTAGACGGTCTTGCCGTCGACGGTGATGACCGGCGACTTGCCCACGGGATGAATCGCCTTGAGTTCCGGCGGTGCGAGCCGCGTCTCCATGCGCTGGTAGCGCTTGATTTCGTAGGGCAGCGCCAGTTCCTCCAGCAGCCAGAGAATTCGCTGCGAGCGCGAGTCGTTGAGGTGGTGAACGACGATCATGCGGGCGCCTTGTCGGTAACCCGAACCAGTGCGATGGTCACATTGTCCTTGGCGCGTTGTTCGAGCGCGGCGCGCAGCAGTGCCTCCACCGAAGTCTTCAGATCTGCGCCGATCAGTTTCATCATCTGCTCTTCGGGGAGCGTTTCGTACAGGCCGTCGCAGCACAGCAGGTAGGTGTTGCCCGCCACGCAGGGCTCGACATGCAGGTGAGGTTGGATGTCAGTGAACGTAGGGCGGCCGCCGAAGCACTGGGTCAGCATGGTGGAACGGGGGACAGTCGAGCCTGGCTTCCAGTTCTGCACAAAGGAATCATCGACGCTCAACTGCATCAGGCCGCCATTCGCGACCTTGTACGCGCGGCTGTCGCCCACGTTGAAGACCGCGAGGCTGGCGTCGTGCACTGCCAGGCCGACAGCGGTCGAACCCATGCCGGCGAGCGCGGGATTTTCCCCGACATGCGCGTAGAGTTCGGCGTTCACCGCGCGCACCGAGGCGGCGATTTTGTCCGCGCCGAATGCCGGCAGGCGGCGCGCCAGGCTGCGGGCGACCAGCAGGCTCGCCTTTTCGCCGTCGTTGTGGCCGCCCATGCCATCGGCCACGACGCAGGCGAAGGGCAAGTCGAGCGCGTGCTGGAAGGTGCGCGCAGACTCCATGGTTTCCTGCGACGTCCAGTAGCCGATGGCGATGCAGTCCTCGTTGTTCTCGCGCACGGTGCCGCGGTGCGTGATCCCGGCGGCTTCGATGTGCAGGCTCATCGTCCGAACTCCCGCTCCTGCAGCGCGCGCCACATCAGCTTGCCCGAGGCGGTGCGGGGCAGGGCAGGGCTGAATTCGAGCAGGCGCGGAGCCTTGTAGGTTGCCATTTGCGAACGCGACCAGGAGAGTATTTCATCCCCGGTCACTTTGCCCGAAAAATTTTCCTTCAGCACGACCACGACTTTAACAGTCTCCCCCTTGCGTGCGTCGGGCGAGGCGATGACGCAGCATTCCTTGATGGCAGGGTGCTGGTACATGGCGGCTTCGACTTCGGCCGGCCAGACCTTGAAGCCGGCGGCGTTGATCATGCGCTTCAGGCGGTCCGAGATGTAGAAATAGCCGTCCTCGTCGGTGCGGCCGAGGTCGCCGGTGCGGAAGAATCTGCCTTCTTTGCCTTGGACCTCACACCAGGACTCGCTGAAGGCTTTGTCGTTCTTCCAGTAGCCGGTCAGCAGTTGCGGGCCGCGCACTACTATTTCACCTTGCTCTCCACTTTTTAATTCCTTGAATGTCTCCGGATCGATAACCAGAGATTCAGTATCAAAAGCGGGGATGCCGAGGCATTGTTGCTTCGGGTTCTGCGGCGGGTTGATGTGCGTCTGCGAGATGGTTTCGGTCATGCCGTAGCCCTCGATGTAGCGCACGCCGCACAGCTCAAAGAGTTTCTGCGCGATCGCCTCGGGCATCGCGGCGCCGCCGCCGAAAATCCATTGCAGCGAGCTGACGTCGTGTTCCAGCGCTTTCGGGTGCGAGAGCAGGTCGACCACCATCGTCGGCACATTGTCCCAATGGCTGCAGCGGTGGCGCTCCACCAGGCGCGCCGCTTCGAGGGGATCCCAGCGGCGCTGGATCACCATGCTGCCGCCGGCATACATGGCGGCGAAGAAGCTGTGGATCAGGCCGGTAACATGAAAGAAGGGCGCCGTCGCCAGCGCCACCGTGTTCTCGTCGATGTGCTTCCAGGCAGCCGCGCCGGCCACGTTGTGCAGCACAGTGGCGTGGGTGTGCATGCAGCCCTTGGGCTGGCCGGTGCTGCCGGAGGTGTAGGGCATCATGCAGAGATCGTCCGGCTGAGCGAGGCTGGGCTTGGGATGCTTTGTTGTATTGATTTCTTCTGGAAGTAAAAGATAGTCCAGCGGAAGACCGGAAAATCGTGCAGCAAGATCCTTCTCCGTGATCGCCACCCGGGCATCGCTGTCTTCAACGTAGCGCCGTAACTCCTCTGTGAGGTTCATCGGGCTCACGGGCACCACTACCGCGTCGGCGCGCAGAATGGCGAGGCAGGCAATGACGAAGCCGTGACCGTTGTGCATGTCGAGCAGCACCCGGTCGCCGCGCTTCACGCCGCAGGCATGCTGCAGATGAGCCGCGAGGGTTTCGATCCTGTTTTGAAGTTGTTTGTAAGTAAAAGAAATTCCCTCAAATGTCGCAGCAGCTTTGTCCGGAAATTTTCGTGCGGAGCGCAGGAACATTTCCTGCAAGGTGATGCGCGGCGCGCGCAGGGAGCGCGGCATGTCCGGTGGCCAGTGGCGGAAGTGGCGGGGCTCCATGGGCGCGAAGTATAGTAGGCCATGCTCGAGCACACGTTCCTCCTCAAGGAAGGCCTTTGGCGCTCGGCAGGCGAGTTCCTCGACGCGCTCGGCAAGCGCACTGGGGTGCAGGGCGAGGCGCACATCCGCCACTACCCGGAGCGCTGGGTTTACGAGGGCGTGCTGCGCACGCTGACGCCCCAGCCGGTGGAGCACCGTACCGTGTACGAAATCCAGCCGATGGCGCCGGGCAACTTCGCCACGCAGTGGACTTCCAAGAGCGCGTCCTTCGGCGCGCTGCACGGCCGCTTTATCGTGGTTGGCGACGCGATCCTGTCGGCCTACGAATCGGCCACCGGCCGCTACCGCGGCCAGGACACGATCCTGCAGCGCGATGAGCGCCACTACAGCGCGCGCGGCGCGCTGTTCGACGGCGGCAAGCTCCTCTCGGCCTGGACCTTCGAGCTGAGGCTTGCCTGACGGAGCCCGTCGCATCGTTCGAGGAGCATCTCGCCCGGGAGATCATCCTCAGCGAGCGCACGCGCATGGCAATCCTCGCTGGATTGTCGGGCGTGCTGCTCGTGTTCTACGGCCTGGGCTACGCGCTGTTCCGCAAAGACTACCTGCTTCGTTTCCTTACGCCTGCCGCCTTCTTCTACATCATCGCGGTCATCGCCCTGCTGCTCTGTTACGAGCTTGCCATCCGGCACCTGATCGGTCGCTGGCTGCGCGGGGGCAAGGGCGTGCCGGGCGCGCTCCGGTACCTGAACGCGTTCGTCGAAACGAGCGTTCCCAGCATCCTGATCCTCCTCGTGTCGCGCGAAATCAATCCGCAATACGTGCTGCAGAGCCCGCTGAGTCTTCTCTACGCGGTGTTCATCGTGCTCTCCACGCTGCGGCTGGATTTCCGATTGTCCGTTTTCACCGGCCTGGTCGCAGCGGTGGAGTACACAGCCCTGTCGTTCGCCTACCTCGCCGGGGGCAGCGGCGTGGTCGGGGACGGCGCGAGCGCGGCGGCGGGCACGCCGTTAGGGGCGCCGCCGTTCTACTTCGCCAAGGGGGCGATGCTGCTGCTCGCCGGGCTCGCAGCGGCTTTCGTCGCACACCAGTTGAAGCGTCGCGTCGGCAACGCCTATCGGGCGCTGCAGGAGCGCCAGCGCGTACTGAGCGCTTTCGGCCAGCAGGTATCGCCGGCCATCGTCGAGGAGTTGCTCAAAGCCGGTCCGGAGATTGCGAGCCGGCGCACGTTCGTGTGCATCATGTTCGCGGATATCCGCAACTTCACGCCGCTGGTCGAGAACAAGTCGCCCGAGGAGATCGTCGCGTTCCAGAACGTCTTCTTCACGGAGGCGGTCGATATCGTGAACCGCAACCATGGCATCATCAATCAGTTTCTCGGCGATGGCTTCATGGCCACGTTCGGCGCTCCTCTTGCCACCGGCCGCGACAGCGCCAACGCGATTGCCGCGGCGCACGAGCTGGTCGCCGGAATGCGCAGGCTCTACGAAGGCGGGCGCATGCCGCTGGTTACGATCGGCGTCGGCCTGCACGCGGGCGAGGTGGTTACCGGAAACATCGGCTCGGAGCTGCGCAAGCAGTATTCGATCACCGGCAACGTCGTGATCCTTGCTTCACGCATCGAGCAGCTGAACAAGGATTACGGCTCCCAGATACTCGCCTCCGGCGAGGTGCTCGCGGACGCCGGCGAAGAGGCTGTTGCCGGCGCTTCGCTCGGTCCGGTCCAT
>CAZTSJ010000097.1:0-7023 GCA_964616875.1 uncultured Bordetella sp.
TCCGCTTGCGTCCGTCGAGCATCTGGGTCGCCAGTTTCATGGCGCGTGCATGGTCCTCGAGCTGGCGGAACACGGCCACCGACCCTTTGCTCGATGCGTCTGTCAGTAAGGCAATCCGTTTCGCGGAGGGAACCAATTCGCGTAGCAATTCGAGCTGCTTTCCTACGATCTCGATGGTCATGTTCGAGGTCCCCGTGACGTTGCCACCCGGGCGCGCCAGGCTCGCGACGAGCCCGGATCCGACCGGATTCCCGGACGCCGAGAAGACGATGGGGATGGTCGAGGTAGCCTTCATTGCGGCGATCGTGGACGGCGTGGCGGGGCAAACGATGATGTCGGGCTTGAGCGCCACCAGTTCGGCAGCGAGCGCGGGCAGTCGGTCCAGGGCTCCGCGCGCGTAGCGCGCCTCGTAGGCGACATCGTTGCCGTCGGCAAGGACTAGTTCTCTGAGCCGGTCGCGAAAGACCCGCCAATTGTCATCGCGTGCGCTTTCAACGGCGTCGTCAAAGATGGCGATCCGGTAGACGCGTTTGGCGGGTTGCGCTAGGAGGGTGCGCGGCGCGGCAAGGGCAGCTCCGCTCAGTGCTACGAAGGTCCGGCGATCAATCCGGGCGTTCATCGCCGGAAGATGGCGCCGCTTTCGGTGCCTTGCGCAGGTAGCGCAACAGGTCCCTCGGTTTTGCGCGGCCGGCCCGCTCCACGAGAAAGGTTTCGGCAGATCGCATGCTGCCAACCTTCTCCGCTACGGCAGCGGCGATGAATTGATTCAGCGAGACTCCATCCGCCTTGGCGAGTTGGGCGGCCGCGGTCTTGACCGACGTGGGCAGTTTCAAGGGATACGCGCTCTTGCTCATGTTCTCAATTCCTTCAATAGATCGCCGGGCGTGACCACCCGCAAGCCGAACCTTCTCGCCGCCGCCGCGAAGTCCACGATATTGTGCGTGACCAGCGCGTCGGCGTGTCCGTTGATCGCCGCCTCCAACACCATTTCATCGGCGGGGTCGCCGAGCTGAGGACGCCATTGAAAATGCACCTCGACTCCTTCCGACGCGCTGGCGAATGCTGCAAGGAACCCCGCTACATCCGCCTCGCTCATGCCTGTCGCAAGACGCTGTTCGGCTCTCAGCAGCACCTCCTCGTACTCGAGAAACAGGGACGTCGTTACCAATGGCCTGACTTCCCCCTCCGCCACAAGCGCCAACAGCGCATTGCTCGCACCCCTTCTGCTTCTCAGTCCGGCTACAAGCACAGAGGTGTCGATCACTGCCCGTAGCATACCTATAGGATATCACATCACCGGTGATGTTAGTGATGGCAAGGTCTCAGGTCGAGTAGATCCAGGGGCGGCGCTTGCGGTCGGCGGCCTGGAAGGCGGCGATCTTCGGCTCCATGGCAAGGGTCAGGCCGATTTCATCCAGTCCTTCGAGCAGCATCTTCCGGTTGCGCGGCGCGACCTCGAAATGCACCGAACCGTTGATGGTCTGCGTCTCGAGGTCAACCGTGAAGGGCTTCGCCGCCGGCGCGGCGGCTTCCTGGGCCAGCGCCGCCACCGCGGCCTCTGGCAGGACGATCGCCAGCAGGCCGTTCTGGAAGCAGTTGTTGAAGAAGATCTGGCCGAAGGAGGGCGCGATCACGCAGCGCACCCCCAGGCTGGCGAGCGCCCAGACCGCGACTTCGCGCGAGCTGCCGGTACCGAAGAACTCGCCGCAGACCAGGATCTTCGCGCCGCGGTAGCGCGGCTGGTTGAGGACGAATTCCGGGTTGTCCGCGCCGCCAGGCAGGTAGCGCACCATTTCGAAGGCGTACTTGCCGAGTTCCTCTTTCGGCGTGCCGGTGCAGCGCTCGATGCGGATGATCAAGTCGGTATCGACGTTCTTCTTCAGGTACGGCGCCGCGATGGCCGTCAGGGTTTTGAATTTGTCCACGTTATTTTTTTACTACTGAGAAAAAGAACGAACATCGGTGATCTCTCCGGCGATCGCCGCCGCGGCGGCCATCGCCGGGCTGGCGAGGTGGGTGCGCGCCTGCGGGCCCTGGCGGCCGACGAAATTGCGGTTCGAGGTGGAAACGCAGCGCGCCTTCGGCTCGACGACCTCGCCGTTCACGCCCACGCACATCGAGCAGCCGGCTTCGCGCCACTCGAAGCCCGCGGCGAGGAAGATCTCGTGCAGCCCTTCGGCTTCGGCGTCCTGCTTGATGCGCCAGGAGCCGGGCACCACCCAGGCCTTGACGTGCTTCGCCGCCTTGCGCCCGCGCACGATCTCGGCCGCCGCGCGCAGGTCGGGCAGGCGCGAATTGGTGCAGGAGCCGATGAATACGCGGTCGATCCTGGTGCCCGCAATGGGCTTGCCCTCGGTGAGGCCCATGTAGGCGAGCGCCTCGGGCTTGTTGCCGGGAATCCTGCCGTCCACGCCGATCACGTCCTCGGGGCTGGTGCCCCAGGTGATCTGCGGCGCCAGCGCCGAGCAATCCAGCACATGCTCCTTGTCGAACTTCGCCGCCGCGTCGCTGGGCAGCGTTTTCCAGTGTGCCACCGCCTGCTCCCAGAGCGCGCCCGCGGGCGCATGGCGCCGGCCTTTCAAGTAGGCGAAGGTTTTTTCGTCGGGTGCCATCATGCCGGTCTTGGAGCCCAGTTCGATGGAGAGGTTGCACACCGTCATGCGGCCTTCCATCTCCAGGTCGCGGATCGCCTCGCCCGCGTACTCCACCGCATATCCCACGCCGCCCGCGGTGCCGATCTTGCCGATCAGCGCGAGGATCAGGTCCTTGGCGGTGATGCCACGCGCGGGCTTGCCCGTGAAGGTCGCGCGCATGGTTTTGGGCCGCTGTTGCACGATGGTCTGCGTCGCGAGCACGTGCGTGCACTCGCTGGTGCCGATGCCCCAGGCGAGCGCGCCAAGCGCGCCGTGGGTGCAGGTGTGGCTGTCGCCGCAAAGCAGCGTGCTGCCCGGCAGCGTGAAGCCCAGTTCCGGCCCCACGACGTGCACGATGCCCTGGCCGTCCTGGCCGATGTCGTAGATTTTCACGCCGGTGCGTTTGCTCTCGACGCGAAAGCTCTCGATCATCTTGTCCGCCCAGGGCGCGTTGCCGCCCTTGGCTCCGGGCACGGTGGAGACGACGTGGTCCATGGAGCCGATGGTGAGTTCCGGGTTGCGCACCCCGATGCCGCGCGCTTTGAGCTCGAGCTGGCCGCGCTGGCCGGAGAGCTCGTGCATCAGGTGCCGGTCGACGTGCAGCAGGTGCACGCCGTTGCCTAGATCCTCGACCACATGCTGATCCCAGATTTTGTCGAACAGGGTTTTCAACGTGGATAGGAGCCGTTGTTGACGTCGAGGGTGGTGCCGTTAATGTACTCCGGGCAGGCTGAGCCGAGCCAGAGAATCGCCTGCGCCACCTCTTCGGGGCGGCAGACGCGGCCCGAGTAGACCGATTTCGTGACGCCGTCCTTGCGCGACTGCGGCAACTGGTCGTACATCGCGGTCTGCGTCGGGCCGGGCGCCACAGCATTGACCAGCACGCCGTGCGGCCCGAGTTCCCTCGCCCAGGCCTTGGTCAGGTTGAGAATCCCGGCCTTGGTGATGCCGTACCAGAGATCCGGGTGCCCGGTGAAGGCCGCCACCGAGCCGACGTTGACGATGCGGCCGGACTTTCTCGCTTTCATTTGAGGCGCGAACGCTGTGATCAGCGCAACGGGCGCCTCGATATTCACCGTCAGAACTTCGCGCTTGTTTGCTTCTGGAATCGAATCGTAGGGGTCGCAGAACAGCACTCCGGCGTTGTTTACCAGAGTGTGCACTTCACGTTCGGCAAGCTTCTTGATCTCTGAAAGATTCCGAAGATCGAACTCGATGCGCTCCGCGTCCTTCAGGTCAAAGCCGGAAAAGTCCCTGTCCAGGGCAAGCACCTTCCACCCTGCCTTGTGGAATTCGCGCGCAGTGGCCAGGCCGATGCCGCGGCCCGCGCCCGTAACGAGAACGGTGTTCATCGGCGGATTCTAAAGGTTAGAATCGAGCGCAATGCATTTCGACGCACTGATCATCGGCGCAGGCTTCGCGGGGCTCTACCAGCTCCATTGCCTGCGCGACCGCCTGGGGCTGCGCGTCAGAGTGCTGGAGGCGGGCGGCGACCTCGGCGGCACCTGGTACTGGAACCGGTATCCGGGCGCGCGCTGCGACTCCGAAAGCCACGCCTACCGGTACTTCTTCTCCCGCGAGCTGAACGACGAGTGGGAATCCACCGAGCGCTACCCCGGCCCGCCGGAGATCCGCGCCTATCTCGACTACGTGGCGAAGAAGTTCGACCTGCGGCGCGACATGCAATTCGACGCGCGTGTCACGACCGCTCACTACGACGAGGCGGAGAACCTCTGGCGCATCGAGACCGCGGGTGGCGAGAAGTTCTGCGCGACGTATCTCATCACCGCGGTGGGCTGCATCTCGGCGGCCAACGTGCCCGACTTGCCCGGACTGAAGGAATTCCACGGCAAGTGGTACCACACCGGCGAATGGCCGCACGAGGGCGTGGACTTCCGCGGCAAGCGCGTGGGCCAGATCGGCACCGGCTCGACCGGCATCCAGGCCGCGCCGGTGATCGCCGAGACAGCCAGGCACCTCACCGTGTTCCAGCGCACGGCGAACTACAGTGTGCCGGCGCGTAACGCGCCGCTCACGCCCGAGTTCAAGCGCTGGGTAAAGGAGAGCTTCGAGGAGATCCGCGGCATCGCGCAGTCGACCGTCAACGGCCATGCCTTCCGCATCTCCGAGCGCAAGGTCGCCGACGTCACGCCGGAAGAGCGCGAGGCGATCTATAAGGCCGCGTGGGAGTACGGCGGGCTGCAATTTCGCGGCACGTTCTTCGATCTGCTCACCGACCGGGCCGCCAACAGCACCGCCGCGGAGTTCGTCAAGTCGCGCATCCGCGCCATCGTCAAGGACCCGGCCACGGCCGAGAACCTCACCGACATCGACCATCCGTACTCGGCCAAACGCCCGCCGATCGACAGCGAATACTTCGAGACCTTCAACCGGCCGAACGTGGCGCTGGTCAACCTGCGCAAGGACCCGATCGAGCGCGTCACGGCGACCGGCATCAGGACGAAGAGCGGGGAGCACCCGCTCGATATCATCGTCTTTGCCACTGGCTTCGACGCCATGACCGGGACGCTGTTCAAGATCGACATCAAGGGGCGGGCAGGCAAGCCGCTGCGCGAGTACTGGAAGGGCGGGCCGCAGACCTACCTGGGCCTGCAGATGCCGGGCTTCCCGAATCTCTTCACCATCACCGGCCCGGGCAGCCCATCGGTGCTCACCAACATGCCGGTGGCCATCGAGCAGCACGTGGAGTGGATCGCCGGCTGCATCGCGCACCTGCGCAGGAACGGCATTCGGACCATCGAGCCGGCCGAAGAGTCGGTGAAGTCCTGGGGCGACCATGTGCAGGAATGCGCCCGCGCCACGCTGCTCTACGACGCCAAGCACTCCTGGTACTTCGGCAGCAATGTCGAGGGCAAGCCGCAGGTCTTCATGCCGTATTCCGGCGGCCTGCATCGCTACCGCAAGATCTGCGAGGACATCGCCGCGCGGGGCTACGAGGGCTTCGTGATGAATCGCAACGTCTCTCTGCCTGTCCTGCAGCCTAACTAGCGCTTCCGGTCAGGTGGCTGCCGTTGAACCGCCCGACCCCCGCCTTGCCAATAGCACCTTTGCACCCGTCGGCCCAGCGCGTTCAGTGTGCATGACGTTGGCAGCGAGTTCGCAGACTTCGCCGGGACGATAGTTGGTTGTGCCGTCTTCGAAGGCGAGGGTGAACTGCCCCCCGACGACCAACAGCATCACTGAAAACTCATGCGTATGCAGCGGACCGTCCTTGTTGGGAACATAGTCCTTGGTCTGGAAATCACCGTAGCCTTGTTCTTGTGCGCGTTGGCGAAACTGCTCTTCGTTCATCGTGCTCAACTGACGTGGAAGGTTGAAACTAGGATCTGCCATCCGCCTTTCACTCGTACCAGGTTGTAGGACTGCCTCCAGCCCCTGATAACGCTTCCATCACCCCGAAGAAGCTCCCAGTCAACGCTCACGAGTGCACTGCGTCCACCGATTGGCACGACTTGCAGGATTTTGAACCGCCCATCGCGGTATCCCTCGCGGTGATAGGTATCTGCCACGTTTTGAAAGAAGGCTGCAAGGTCACCTGACGTCAAGCAATGAATGGAGCCGTCGCCTCGCAGGGTTACGCACGGCGAATAGTAGAGCGCTGCGATGCGGGTGCCGTCAATTGACGCGAACGCCTTGTTATAGTTTTCAAGGAAGGTGCGTACTTCGTCGTCCAGCCGTTGAGTGTCCATCGTCCCTCCTTGTGATGCCGCCCAAGGTTCAATCATAAGAAGTATTGCGGCCTATCTTAGACCCGAATCTGTTACTTCCCGGTCGGCTGGGGATGGGCGCGGCGTATGCTCGGAGACAGGACCTTGTCCGAGACGTGAAAGTCCCAGACCGCGCCGCCGCCGCTGGCGGCGAATTCGGCCACGAGCTTCGGCACTTCGTGCAGGTTCCTCACGGTCCTTCCTTCAAGCCCGAACCCGCGCGCGATGCCCGCGAAATCGCAGTAGCCGAACACCGACCCGTCCTCGGGCATCCCCTCGGCGCGCAGCTTGTGAACCTCGGAGCCGTACGCGCCATCGTTCATCACGACGATCAGGATGTTCAGCCGATGGCGTTTGATGGTTTCGAGCTCCTGCACATGCATCATCAGGCTGCCGTCGCCGTCGAACAGCACGACGGTCCGCTCGGGACGCGCCGCCGCCACTCCCATGGCGAACGAGATGCCGTTGCCGATCGCACCGAACTCGCGAATGGTGAGGAACTTCTCCTGCGCTCGCGAGGGCATCTGCGCGAAGAACCATGAGCAGTGGCCTCCCGAGTTCACCATCTCCCAGTCCTGCGGCAAGGCCTTCTCCAGCGCCGCGACGACGTCGCGCGGGTCAAGCAGTCCCGGCTCGATCTCGAACACATGGCTGTCGGGCTT
>CAZTSJ010000098.1:0-9189 GCA_964616875.1 uncultured Bordetella sp.
GCCGGTAGAGAGCGGTAAGTGGGTCCCCGCCTGCGCGGGGACGACATCCGATCAGGCGGCTTTCTTCGTCGCCTTGCGGTCGAGCAGCTTGCCGAAGTTGTCAAGGGACAACAGGTGCGCGTAAATGCGCGCGAGGATGCCCTTCTTGACGAGGTTCTTCAGCTGGCTCGCGTTCAGGTGCTCGATCTTGCCCTCGGCGACGCGATGCATCCCGGACAGGTTGATCGGATCCCCGCCCGCGCTGAACTTGGCCTGCATGGTGAAGGGTTCGAGCAGACCGTAATCGCCGAGGATGCCGCACATCTCGCGGCTGCGCTCGAGGTCGACTTCATATTCGCTGAGCAGGCGCTCGATCTCCTTCCACTTCTCGAGCGGCTGGCCCTTGGCGTCGAACATCGCCTCGCCCGCGCGCTCGTCGATGTGCGATTTCTCGACGCAGATGAGGCGGTTCTGCTGCTCCACCTTGTCGAGCGTGACCTTGGTCATGCAGAACGGGAAGCGGCGCACGTAGGCCGGCACGTAGACATTGGCCGCCCATTTGCCGTTGTTGTCGTACAGGTTTTCGCCGGCCGCCATCCCGAGCACCGCGACCGGAGCGAAATTCCGGCTGTCGCCCGCCGAGCTGAAGATGATCGGATACTCGCGCGCCACGAGCGCGAACTCGGTGTAGCTGATCGGGATCGAGTTCAGGTTGCGCGCGAAAGCGGGCACTTCGCCCGGGGCGAGCAGGCGCACTTTCTGGTTGCGGGCGAGCGGCGCGATGTCCTGGTAGCCGAACGGCGGTTTTATATCCATGGGCATTCCTCTCAAGCCTGAATCATAGCGGGCGCGACCGGGGCTGTCCGTGCGCTGGCTCTCCGGCGGCCTAACTGGGGTAAAATTCCGCCCCTTCACTGGGGTGGTAGCTCAGCTGGGAGAGCGCCGCGTTCGCAATGCGGAGGTCGAGGGTTCGATCCCCTTCCACTCCACCAGTTCCTTCCGCTTGGATCCGCGTCCGGGGTTTTCAGCTCACGTCGAGCGCATGGCGCTTCAATTCCGCGAGCGGCAGGATCGCCAGGGTTTCCTCGTGCGTCGCCGCCAGCACCACCGGTGGCGCCATGCCTGCATCAAGCGCTTCCTTCCAGCGTCCCGCGCACAGGCACCACTGGTCGCCGGGCTTGAGCCCCGCAAATCCGTGCTCGGGCATCGGCGTGCTCAGGTCGTTGCCGCGCTGCTTGGAGAACTCGAGAAATTTTCCAGTCGCGCGGATGCACACGGTATGGATGCCCGTGTCGTCGTAGCCGGTGTTGCAGCAGCCGTCGCGGTAGAAGCCCGTGATCGGATCCAGGCCGCAGGGCTCCAGCGGCTGGCCGAAAACGTTCAGCGCCTGCGCTTCGCGCCGGTCTCTCATGCGGCGGTCCTCTTCTCGATGCGGCGCGCGAACACGGTCATTTCCTTTTCCAGTTGCTTGTCGCCCTTTTTTTGCGCCGCCGCGATGCCGCTCTGGTAGGCGGCCAGCGCTTCGGCGCTCTGCCCTGCGGCTTCGAGCGCCTTGCCCAGTGCGCGCCAGGCGGCGGAATAGCCTGGATCCTTGGCGACGGCGTCTCGAAGATGCTCGATTGCTTTTTCAGTGCCGTTGAGTTTCAGATATTCCATGCCCAGGGCAAACCTGAGCAAAGCCCCGTCGCGCGGCGTGGCAAGCAGCTTCTCGAGGCCCTCGATGACGGGTGATGCCATTGGGCTAAGATACCCGCTATGAAGACTCCGATCCAGAGCATTGTTCAGACAGATGCGGCGCCCGCTGCGATCGGCACTTACTCGCAGGCAGTGCGTGCGGGAGACACGATCTATGTTTCCGGCCAGATTGGTCTCGATCCGGCAAGCATGCAGCTGGTCGAGGGGATCGAAAACCAGATCCACCGCGTGTTCAAGAACCTTGCCGCGGTCGCCAAGGCTTCGGGACTGGGGCTGGATCGCGCCGTGCGCATGACGGTCTACCTCACCGACCTGGGTCACTTCGCGAAGGTGAACGAGATCATGGCGCAGTACGTCGGCCAGCCGTATCCCTCGCGCGCGGCAATCGGGGTCGCGAGCCTGCCGCGCGGTGCGCTGGTGGAGATCGACTGCATCTTGTACGCAGGTTGAAGCGAGAACCAGCGCCCGCAATCGCGAAGAAGCTCGCCAAGCTCGGCTTGCGGTCGGCCGACGACCTTGCCCTGCATCTTCCTCACCGCTACGAAGACGAAACACGCCTGACCGCGCCGGAGCTCGCGCCCGCCGGCACGCCGGTGCTGGTCGAAGCGCGCGTGCTGAACGCCGAGGTGAAGTACCGCCCCAAGCGCCAGCTCGTGGTCCATGCCGAGGGACTGGTGCTGCGTTTTCTCAATTTCTACGGCAGCCAGTTGAAGCAGTTCCAACGCGCGGCCGACGAAGGCCTGCTGGTGCGCGCCTTTGGCGAGGTTCGTGCGGGTTTTTTCGGCGCGGAGATGGTGCATCCGCGCTACCGTATCGTGCCGGCCGGAGAGCCGCTGCCGCAAACGCTGACGCCGGTTTACCCGACCACCGCCGGTCTGTCGCAGTACGCGCTGCGCAAGCTCGTGCTCGAGGCGCTGGATGAGACCGCGCTGGAGGACACCCTGCCGGAACCGGTGCGGCGACGCCACGCGCTCGCCGGCATCGCCGGGAGCATTCGATCGCTGCACCGGCCCGCGCCGGACGCTTCCCTGGCCGAGCTCAGCGCGCGCGGCGGCGAGGCTTGGCGGCGCGTCAAGTTCGACGAGCTGCTCGCGCAGCAGCTTTCGATGCGCATGGCGTACCGGGCGAGACGCGCGCGTGAAGCGCTGCCTCTGCCCTCGAGCGGGCCGCTGCTCAAGCGTTTTCTGGGCAGGCTGCCCTTCCGCCTCACGCGCGCGCAAAGCCGCTCGATGGCGGAGATCCTGCGCGATCTCGCCCAGCCGCACCCGATGCAGCGGCTGCTGCAGGGCGATGTCGGCAGCGGCAAGACCATCGTCGCCGCGATCAGCTGCCTCGCCGCGATCGACGCCGGCTGCCAGGCGGCGGTGATGGCGCCCACCGAGATCCTTGCCGAACAGAACCTGCGCAAGTTTTCCGCCTGGCTCGGCCCGCTCGGCGTGCCGATCGCCTGGCTGCACGGCGGGCTTACGGCAGCCGAGAAGAAGGCGGTGATGAAACGGCTGCTGGGACCGGCGCCGGTAGTCGCCATCGGCACCCATGCGCTGTTCCAGAAGAAGGTGGCATTCTCGCGCCTCGCGCTGGCGATCGTGGACGAGCAGCATCGCTTCGGCGTGCAGCAGCGGCTCGCGCTGAGAAAGAAGGCGCAAGCGGACTTCGCCCCTCACCAGCTGATGATGAGCGCGACGCCGATACCGCGCACGCTTTCGATGAGTTATTTTGCCGATCTGGACATCTCGACCAT
Organism: uncultured Bordetella sp.; assembly: GCA_964616875.1. GTDB lineage: Bacteria > Pseudomonadota > Gammaproteobacteria > Burkholderiales > SG8-39 > RBG-16-66-20. Next base: position 3,416 of record CAZTSJ010000098.1, read on the forward strand.
CGACCAGCTGCCGCCGGGGCGCCGCAGTGTTGCGACGCGGCTCGTGGCCGGCGGCCGGCGCGTCGAAGTCCTGAAACGCATCCGCGAGGCCTGCGCCGAGGGCCAGCAGGCCTACTGGGTGTGTCCGGTCATCGAAGAATCGAGAGACGGAGATCTGCAGACCGCGGTGGATACCTTCGAATTGCTGCGCAAGGAACTGAAAGGCCTGCGCGTGGGGTTGCTGCACGGCCGCCTGCCCGCGGAAGAGAAAGCCGCCGTGATGAAGGCATTCGCGGGCGGGAAACTGCACCTACTGGTCGCAACCACGGTCATCGAAGTCGGCGTGGACGTCCCCAATGCCTCGCTGATGGTGATCGAGCACGCGGAACGCTTTGGCCTCGCCCAGTTGCACCAGCTGCGCGGGCGCATCGGGCGCGCATCAGGTGCAACTGCGCGCGAGAGCGTCTGCATCCTGCTCTACGAAGCGCCTCTGTCGGAAACGGCGCGCGCGCGCCTGAAGGTGATCTTCGAGACCCGCGACGGCTTCGAGATCGCGCGCGAGGACCTGCGGCAGCGCGGACCGGGCGAATTTCTCGGCGCACGCCAGAGCGGGAGGCCGCTGCTGCGCTATGCGGACCTGGAGCAGGACGTGAAGCTGGCTGAGGAGGCGCGCGAGGCGGCGGAAAAGCTGCTCGATGAGGCGCCGCAGGCGGCGCGGCGCCACGTCGAGCGCTGGCTTGCGTCGCGACACGAGTTTCTGCGCGCCTGATATTCTGGCGCATCAATCCCGCCACCCCCATGGACTACGCCTCCGCCGCCAAGCGCATCGACGCCTACGAGCGCCTGATCCGGCTCGACAAGCCGATCGGCGCGCTGCTGCTGCTCTGGCCCACGCTCTGGGCGGTGTGGATTGCCTCCCGCGGCCAACCGGCGCTGGATATCTTCCTCGTCTTTCTTACCGGCACGATCCTCATGCGCTCGGCGGGCTGCGCGCTCAACGATTGGGCGGACCGTGATTTCGACGGCCGCGTCGCGCGCACGCGCGACCGGCCGCTCGCCGCCGGCGAGATTTCGCCGCACGAGGCGCTGATCATCGCCGCGGCGCTGGCAGCGACGGCGTTCGTTCTGGTGCTGTTCCTGAATCGCTTCGCAATCCTGCTCTCGGTCGCTGCGCTGGCGATCGCCTGCGCCTACCCGTTCGCCAAGCGTTTCGTGCCGCTGCCGCAGCTTGGCTTGAGCATCGCGTTCAGCTTCGGCATCCCGATCGCTTTCGCCGCGATCCGCAATTACCTGCCCTGGGAGTGCTGGGCGCTGTTTGCGGCGAACGCCTGCTACGCCTTCGCCTACGACACCGTCTATGCGATGGTGGACCGCGACGACGACGTGAGGATCGGCATCCGCAGCGCCGCGATCACCTTGGGCCGCTACGACGTCGCGGCAGTGATGGGGAGCTACGCCATGATGATCGCGATCCTGGTCTCACTGGGCGCTGTGCTGCCGATCGCCTGGCCGTATTACATTGGGCTTGCCGCAGCCGCGGGCATGATCCTCTACCAGTACACGCTGATTCGCGAACGCTCGCGCGAGGCCTGTTTGCGCGCCTTTCGGCACAGCAACTGGACCGGCTCGGCGGTCTTCGCCGGAATCGCGCTCGCGTACCTGCTGCCGGGGCTGCTGTGAGCCTCGACACTCCGCTGGCCGAGTTCGAAATCAAGTCCGGCGCGCAGCGCGGCACGCGCCTGACGCTGTATGCGAACCGCTTGCTGCACCTGGGCGGCGACACGATGGAAACCGTACCTCTGGCGCAGCTCGCCTCAGTGCGCGTCGCCTTCGAGCGTGATGCGTCCAAGCTGAACTGGGCCATCGGCCTCCTGATCGCCGCGCTGATTCTGGCGGCGCTATCCGGCCCGCTGCAAAGCTGGGCCGCCGCGCTGGCGGCGGGTGTGAAGGACAACGCGCGCCGTGAATCCCTCGATGCGGTGCTGCTGGGCGCGTTTTCCACGCTGCGTGTCCTCGCCGGACTGCTGCCGGTGCTCGCCGCGGCGCTCGCGGCCGCTGCGCTAGCGCTGCTGGTTTTCTTCTGGCTCGGCGTCACGCAATTGACGCTCGCTTTTGGCGCGGCGGAGCGCAGCTACGCCGTGCGAGGCCGCAACCGCTTTCTGCTTGATTTCGCGCACACTGCCGCCGAGCAGATCGTGCAGCGAAAGGCCTAGCGATGCATTACGCCGACTTGCGCGATTTTCTGGGCCAGCTCGAGCGCATGGGCGAGTTGCGGCGCGTCCAGGCCGAGGTGTCGCCGCGCCTGGAGATGACCGAGATCTGCGACCGCGTGCTGCGCCAGGGTGGCCCGGCGCTGCTCTTCGAGCGGCCGGCGGGACATTCGATGCCGGTATTGGCGAACCTGTTCGGCACCGTGAGGCGCGTTGGCCTGGCGATGGGCGTCGAGGATCTTGCATCGCTGCGCGAGATCGGAAAACTGCTCGCGGTGCTGCGCGAGCCGGAACCGCCGAAGGGATTTCGCGATCTGTTGCAACGACTCCCGGAACTCAAGGACCTGGCCTCGAAAGTGTTCGACATGGTGCCGAAGGAGCTGGCCTCGGGTCCCTGCCAGGAAATCCTCTGGGAGGGAAAGGACGTGGACCTCGCGCGCCTGCCGGTGCAGACCTGCTGGCCGCAGGACGCCGGACCGCTCATCACCTGGGGTCTTACCGTCACGCGCGGGCCGCTCAAGCCGCGCCAGAACCTGGGAATCTACCGGCAGCAGGTGATCGCGCCGAACCGGGTAATCCTGCGCTGGCTCGCGCACCGCGGCGGCGCGCTCGATTATCGCGATCACGTCCTCGCGCACCCGGGCGAGCCCTTTCCTGTAGCGGTCGCGCTGGGCGCCGATCCTGCGACCATGCTGGGCGCGGTGACGCCGGTGCCGGACGCGCTGGGCGAATATCAGTTCGCGGGCCTCCTGCGCGGCGCGCGCACCGAGGTGGTGAAGTGCATCGGCAGCGCGTTGCAGGTGCCGGCTGCAGCGGAGATTGTGCTGGAAGGCGTGATCAGGCCGGGGGATACCGCGCTGGAAGGGCCGCACGGCGATCACACCGGCTACTACAACGAAGCCGAGAAATTTCCGGTGCTCACGATCGAGCGCATCAGCATGCGCCGCTCGCCGATCTACCACAGCACCTATACCGGCAAGCCGCCGGACGAGCCGGCGATGCTGGGCGTCGCGTTGAACGAGGTTTTCGTGCCCTTGCTGCAAAAACAGTTTCCGGAAATCACGGACTTCTATCTGCCGCCCGAGGGCTGCTCCTACCGCTTGGCGGTGGTGAGCATGAAAAAGCAGTACCCGGGCCACGCCAAGCGCGTGATGTTCGGCGTCTGGAGCTACCTCAGGCAGTTCATGTACACCAAGTTCATCGTCGTGGTGGACGACGACGTCGATGCGCGCGACTGGAAGGAAGTGATCTGGGCGATCAGCACGCGGGTGGATGCGGCGCGCGACACGCTGATCGCCGAGAACACGCCGATCGATTATCTCGACTTCGCCAGCCCGGTCGCCGGCCTCGGATCGAAGATGGGCATCGACGCCACCCACAAGTGGCCCGGCGAAACCTCGCGCCAGTGGGGCCGGCCCATCGTGATGGATGCAGAGGTGAAACGGCGCGTCGATGCGCTCTGGAAGGAATTGAAGCTCTAGCCGGCGCGACGACCTAGCGCTCGTAGACCCAGCGCAGCAGCGCGTCCATCGCCGGCTGCGCTTCGTGCGCGCTGGCGTGGTTCACGATCATCACCACGACGTGGCGCCGGCCGCTGCGATCGAGTACGTAGCCGGCCATCGCGCGCGCGTCCGACAGCAGGCCGGTCTTGATGTGTGCCTGGCCCGCGACGCCTTCCCCCTTCAGCCGCCGCCGCATGGTGCCGTCCACCGCGACGACCGGCAGCGAGGCGATGAATTCGGGCATCACCGCGCTGCGCCACGCCGCCTGCAGGAGGGCGGCGAGATTGGCCGCGCTGATGCGCTCGATGCGCGACAGGCCCGAACCGTTCTCCATGACGAGCTCCGGCGCGGCGATGCCTTTTGCCGCGAGCCAGGCCTTGATCGCGGCGAACGCCTTCTGCCCGCTTGCGGGCGCGCCCGCGCTCTCGGCGCCCAGCGTCAGATAGAGGTGGCGCGCCATGACGTTGTTGGAGAACTTATTGGTATCGCGCACGATCTCCGCGAGCGGCGGCGACTCGTGCGCATGCAGCAGGCGTGCGCCAGCGGGCACCAGGCCGTCGCGAACGCGGCCGGTCCTGCTGTTGTCCCCGCTGTTGTCCCATACACCGCCGGTCTCGGCCCAGAGCTGGCGCAGCATGCCGCCGACCTGGTCGTTGGGCTCGAGCAGCGCGACGTTCAAGTCCTTTTCGCCGCAACTGCTCCTGTACTGGCCCGAGAAGATCGCGCGCTGGCGCGCCGGTTCGAAAGTGGCTTTCAGCATTTCGCGGAACGCCGCGCCTTCGGGGCAGGCGCCCTCGGCAAGCTTTAGCAGGTTCACCACTTCCAGCGCCGGCGGCCGCGGCTCCACGTACAGGCGCACGGCGTCGCGTTCCGGGTCGGGCAGGAAGACGAAACGCAACGACTTGTAATTCACCAGCAGCGCATCGGGCAGCACGTTGTAGGGACGCAAGGCGTCGCCGTCGAAGCGCCCGGGGTCGCCCTGCGCACGCTCGAAGTGGCTGCGGTCGAGCAGCAGGTCGCCGCGAATCTCGCGCAGTCCCTTGCCGCGCAAGGCGCGCAGCAGGATCCAGAACGCTTCGAGGTCGAGCTTCGGATCGCCGTAGCCCTTGAGCAGCAGGTCGCCTTCGAGCACGCCCTCGCGCGTGGGCGCGGAGGCATAGGCCTCGGTCTTCCAGCGGTACGCCGGTCCAAGGAGCTCCAACGCGGCGTAAGTGGTCACCAGCTTCATGACGGAGGCAGGGTTCAAAGCCGCGCCGGGATTGACGCTGAGCAGAGGGCGCGAAGCTCCGGTTTCCTGGACCAGCACCGCTACCGCGCCGGGGGGTATCTTCGTCGCCGCCAGCGCCTGCGCCGCGGCTGAAGGCAGCGAACTCTGGGCCTGGGCGAGGCAAGCCGTCGCGCTCAATGCGAGGGCAAGAAAAAGGCTGCGGGACGGGGACACTGCTGGATTCTATTGAAAACTTGAATTTAGGCAGGCTTGGCCGTATCATTAGCACTCGTTAAGGCAGAGTGCTAGCAGATGTGCTTGCCCTCGTCGCCAAATTACACCTAAGTCGTTGTAAACACGAACGATTAATTCTGGAGACCTGTATGAAGATCCGTCCACTGCACGACCGAGTCATCGTCAAACGCATCGAAGAAGAGCGCAGGACCGCCAGCGGCATCGTCATCCCCGACACCGCGGCCGAGAAACCCGACCAGGGCGAGGTTGTCGCCGTCGGCAAGGGCAAAAAGAACGACGACGGCAAGCTGATCGCGCTCGACGTCAAGCCCGGCGACAAGGTGCTGTTCGGAAAGTATTCCGGCCAGACCGTGAAGGTGAAGGGCGATGAGCTCCTCGTCATGCGCGAGGAAGACATCATGGGCGTGATCGAAGGTCATTGATTCCGCCGGTCCAGACATACGAATCACACGAATTGAATTCGCACACAGGAGAGATTTAAATGCCAGCCAAAGAGGTACGTTTTAACGAAAATGCGCGCTCCAGGATGGTTCATGGAATGAACATCCTGGCCGACGCCGTCAAAATCACGCTCGGCCCCAAGGGCCGCAACGTGGTGCTCGAGCGCTCGTTCGGCGCGCC
>CAZTSJ010000099.1:0-12836 GCA_964616875.1 uncultured Bordetella sp.
TGGACCAGGGACTGTGGCGCGCGCAAAAGCACCTCGAGGCGCTCCACGTCAAGTTCCAGCCCGGCGTCAACGAAGACCTCGCGGCCACCGCGATCTGGGGCTCGCAACAGGTGGGCATGTTCCCGGGCGCGAACTACGACGGCGTGTTCTCCATGTGGTACGGCAAGGGCCCGGGAGTGGATCGGTGCGGCGACGTTTTCAAGCATGCGAACTCCGCGGGCACGTCGAAGCACGGCGGGGTGCTGGTGCTGGCAGGCGACGACCACGCCGCCAAATCCTCCACGCTCGCCAACCAGAGCGAGCACATCCTGAAAGCCTGTTGCATCCCGGTCCTGAATCCGTCGAACGTGCAGGACTACCTTGATTTCGGCCTGCACGGCTACGCCATGAGCCGCTATTCGGGCTGCTGGATCGCCTTCAAATGCGTCACCGATGTGGTCGAATCCGGCGCTTCCGTCGTCATTGATCCGGACAGAATTACCTCGAAAATCCCCACTGACTTCGCGCTCCCCGCGGACGGGCTCAACATCCGCTGGCCCGACGGCATCCTCGAGCAGGAGGCGCGCCTGCTCGACTGGAAGGTCTACGCGGCGCTCGCCTACGTGCGCGCCAACGGCCTGGACCGCATCGTCTGGGATTCTCCCAACGCGAGGTTCGGCATCATCACCACGGGAAAAAGCTTCGGCGACACCATGCAGGCGCTCGCCGATCTGGGCATCGACGAGAACGTCGCGCGCGACATCGGCTTGCGCGTCTACAAGGTCGCCATGTCCTGGCCGCTCGAGCCGCAGGGCGCGCGGCGCTTCGCCCAGGGGCTGGAGGAAATCCTCGTGGTCGAGGAGAAACGCCAGTTGATCGAATACCAGATCAAGGAAGAGCTCTACACCTGGGAGGCCGGCCAGCGCGCGCCGCGCGTGGTAGGCAAATTCGACGATAACGGCGAATGGAGCCGCGCCGAGGGCCAGCCCGCGGGCTCCTGGCTGCTGCCCGCGCACTACGAGCACAATCCTGCGATCGTCGCGAAGGCGATCGCGCAGCGCTTGTCGAAATTGAAAATGAATACCGTTCTAGGGAGCCAGTTCAAGGAACGGCTCGCCTACCTGGACTTCAAGGAAAAAGCCCTCGCCAAACCGCGCGTCACCTCGATCCGCCAGCCCTACTTCTGCTCGGGCTGCCCGCACAACACCTCGACTCGCGTGCCCGAGGGCAGCCGCGCCACCGCCGGCATCGGCTGCCACTACATGGCGGTATGGATGGACCGCAGCACTTCGACGTTCACCCACATGGGTGCCGAAGGCGCGAGCTGGATCGGCCAGGCGCCGTTCACGAGCGAGAAGCACATCTTCGCCAACCTGGGCGACGGCACCTACTACCACTCCGGCCTGCTCGCAATCCGTGCCGCAGTCGCGGCCGGGGTCACCATGACCTACAAGATCCTGTTCAACGATGCGGTGGCGATGACAGGCGGCCAGCATCACGACGGGCCGCTCGACCCGGCGATCATTTCGCGCCAGATCGCCGCCGAAGGCGTCGCACCGATCGTCGTCGTCACCGATGAACCGGAAAAATATCCCGCGGGCGTGAACTGGGCGCCCGGTGTCACGGTGCGCCACCGCGACGAGCTCGATGCCGTGCAGCGCGAACTGCGCGCGCTGCCCGGCGTATCGGCGCTGATCTACGACCAGACCTGTGCTTCCGAGAAGCGCCGCCGCAGGAAACGCAATGAATTCCCCGATCCCGCCAAGCGCGCCGTCATCAACGAGATGGTCTGCGAGGGTTGCGGCGATTGCAGCTCGAAATCGAACTGCCTCTCGGTCGAGCCGCTGGAGACCGAGTACGGCCGGAAGCGCACCATCAATCAATCGACCTGCAACAAGGATTACTCCTGCGTCAAGGGTTTCTGCCCGAGCTTTGTCACGGTCGAAGGCGGGCGCTTGAAAAAGGGCAGGTCAGGTGGGGTTTCTACCGAGGAGTCTTTTTCTCTCGAGGAAGCCGAAATACCTTCCCTTCAAAAACCCTTCGGAATCCTCGTCACCGGCATCGGCGGCACCGGGGTGATCACCATCGGCCAGATTCTCGGCATGGCGGCGCACATCGAAGGCAGGGGCGTGTCGGTGCTCGACATGTCGGGCCTGGCGCAGAAGTACGGCGCCGTGATGTCGCACGTGAAGCTTGCCGCGCGGCCCGACCAGGTGCACGTAGCGCGCCTGGGAACCGGTGATGCGGGCCTGGTGCTCGGCTGCGACCTGGTAGTAAGCGCGAGCGGCGATGCGCTCGACAAGATGCAGGCGCAAAAGACGCATGCGCTGATTAACGGCACCACCTCGCCCACCGCCGAATTCGTCAAGAACCCGAACTGGCAGCTGCCGGGAAGCGACCTGGCGCACGACATCCGCGAGGCCTGCGGCGGCAGCAATGCCGAGTTCATCCCGGCCGCGGAACTCGCCACCGCGCTGATGGGCGATTCCATCGCCTCCAACATGTTCATGCTCGGCTACGCCTGGCAGAAAGGCTGGGTGCCGCTGGGCCGCGCGGCGATCGAGCGTGCCATCGAGCTCAATGGCGTCGCGGTCGCGTTCAACCAGAAGAGCTTCGTCTGGGGGCGGCGCGCGGCGGTGGACCTCGAACGCGTGCGGCGCATCGCGATGCCGGCCGACGTGATTTCCATCGAGCAGCACTTTTCGCGAAATCTCGATGAGCTGCTGGAGCGGCGCGCGAAGTTCCTTACCGAATACCAGGACGAGGCCTACGCGTTGCGCTATCGAAATTTGGTAGAAAAAGTACGCAAAGAGGAAAGCGAAAAAACCGGCTCGAGCAAACTTGCGGAGGCGATGGCCCGCTACTACGCGAAACTTCTCGCCTACAAGGACGAGTACGAAGTCGCGCGCCTGTACACGGACGGCGCGTTCCGCAAGAAGATCGAGAGCATGTTCGAAGGCGACTACAAGATTGTGTACCACCTCGCGCCGCCGCTGCTCGCCAAACCCGATGCGCGCACCGGCGAACCCGGCAAGATGCAGTTCGGCGGCTGGATGCTGGGCATGTTCAAGGTTCTTTCGCGACTTAAATTTCTCAGGGGGACTGCGCTGGACATCTTCGGCCGCACCGAGGAACGCCGCATGGAGCGCGCACTGATTGGCGAGTACGAGACGACGGTTGCTACGCTGCTGCAGGGGCTCACGCGCGACAATCTCGCTCTCGCGGTCGAAATCGCCTCGCTGCCGGAATCGATCCGCGGTTACGGCCACCTCAAGGCGAAAAGCGCCGGCGCCGCGCGCGCGAAACGCGACGAGCTGCTCGCGCGCTACCGCGCGATCCCTATCCGCGCAGCTGCATGAAGCAGGGTGTTGTTTTACTGGTGGTTTTTTTCTTTTCCACCACTTTACATGCCCAGTCCGATGAGACCCGCACGCTGGAGCTCGATGGCGGCGGGCGCGTCACCTACACGCTGCGCACGCATGCGGCGGACGCGCACGCGGCGCGGCCCGCCGGGGAACTCGCGCCGACCAGCGCGCTCGATGCCGCCAAGCTTCTCAACCTGCACCTGTCGGCTGGCGATATCGAGGAAGCGGCGCTGCTCTCGAACGCACCGCGCCGGCGCTTCGAAGTGCTGCAGGACTACCGGGCGGCGGTGGGCGCGGAGGAGTTCAAGCGGGTTTTCGCGCAGTACTTCTATCCCGAGAACCGGCTGCTCGCCGAAATCGGCATCGGCAAGCATCGCCTGCTGATCTGGGACCTGAAGGAAGGCGCGAACCGGATTGCGGGGCAGTATTTCGTCGAGATCGAAGGCCGCTACCTGGTCGACGACGTGCCGAACGACGCGCGCACCAGCCTGCGCTGGGTGCTCGAGGCCTACCGGGCGGGCAAGCTACCGCGTTAGAGCTTCACGCTGAACGGCGTGAAATTCGTTTTGCGGTCGTAGTAATCCTCGTTCTCGGCGCGCTTCAGAAAAGCGACGACCCGGTAGGTCACCGGCGTCATCACGATTTCCCAGGCGGTCTTCAGCAGGTATTGCGCGATCGTGATTTTCACCAGGTCACCAGTTGTCCAGATGCCGTAGAAGGCGATGAAGTAAAACAGCGCCGAATCCACCAGTTCCCCCACCGCGGTGGAGCCGATGGTGCGCGACCAGAGCCACTTGCCCTGCGTCCAGATCTTCATCTTGGCGAGCACGTAGCTGTTCGAGAAGCTGCCGGCCCAGAACGCGATCATCGATCCGAGGGCGATGCGCCAGCTGTTGCCGAACACGCCCTCCAGGTTCGCCTGATAGGCCTTCATGAATTCGCTGCCGGCTGGCGGCAGGCTGACCACCACCCAGGCCATGAACGAGGCAAACGCGAGCGCACCAAACCCCGCCCAGACCACGCGCCGGTCGCGCCCGTAGCCGTATACCTCGGTCAGGATGTCGCCAAAGATGTAGGAAATCGGGAAGAACAGCACGCCGGCGCTGAAGGTCGTGTCGCCGAGCAGGGGCAGGTTCACGGTGGTCTGCTTGGCGGCGCCGATGAAGTTGGAACACAGCAGCACCGTGACGAACGCCGCCATGACGAAGTCGTAGTAACGGTAATTTTTCATGACAGCCTCGGCTGGTAGTCGCGCACGTCCGGGTCCAGTTCGACCCGCAGCGCATCCAGCATGCGCGACACCATCGCATAGAAGCCCGCGGTGAGCGCGAGCTCGACAAACTCGGCGTCGTTGAAGTGCCGTTTCACCTCGGCGTGCACGTCATCGGTCACGCTGCATGCCATCACCGCCTCGGTCAGCGCGAGCGCGGCGCGCTCCTTCGCATCGAACTCCTGCGACGTCCTCCAGGCCGCCAGCGCGGCGATTTTCGCCTCGCTCACTTCGACCTTGCGCGCCATGCGCAGATGGTGCGCCCACTCGTATTCGGAGCGGGCGATCTGCGCCGTGCGCAGGATCATGATTTCGCGCAGCGCGCGCGGCGTCCTGCTGTCGTGCCGGATCGAGTTGGCGAATTCGGTCCATGCCGCGGTAAGCGCCGGATGGTTGCCGAGGGCGCGGTACAGATTTACGGGCTTGCCCCAGAGTTCCTCAAGGCGCTTTTGCAGATTCGGTTCGAACTGTGCGGCGGGCACGCGTTGCATGAGCGGCATAATAGCCGAATGAACTCCACTGCAGCCCACCGGCCATGAGCCTGCGCGGCAGCTACCAGCTCGCCGCCGCCGATTTCTCGGTGGCGCAGGATTGGGGTGCGTATGCCGCCGAGGAGCACGCACTCTTTCGGCGCCTGTTCGAGCGACAGGCGAAGCTCGTGCCGCGCTACGCCTGCCCGGAATGGATCGACGCGATCGCCCGCCTGGATGCAGGCGGCGGGATTCCCAAGTTCGACCAGGTGTCGGCAAGACTGCGCCCGGCGACCGGCTGGGAGATCGTCGCTGTTCCCGGACTGATCCCTGATGAAGCCTTCTTCACGCACCTCGCCAACCGCCGCTTTCCCGTCACGGTCTGGCTGCGCAAGCCCGAAGAATTCGACTACATCGTCGAGCCGGATGTGTTCCACGATTTCTTCGGCCACGTGCCGCTGCTCTTCGACCCGGTGTATGCCGATCACCTGCACGAGTACGGCAAGGGCGGCCTCAAGGCAATGCGCCTCGACGCGGTGAAGATGCTGGCGCGCCTGTACTGGTACACGATCGAATTCGGTTTGATGAAAACACCCGACGGGGTTCGTGCTTACGGCGCCGGGCTGATTTCTTCGGGCGGTGAGCTTGCCTACTGTGTAACGGACCCAGCGCCAAAGCGGTTGGATTTCGAGCTGGAAAAGGCCTTGCGCACGGAGTACCAGATCGATCGCTACCAGACCACGTACTTCGTGATCGATTCATTCGCGCAACTGATGCAGGACACCGCGCCCGATTTCACGCCGATCTACGTCCGGCTGCGCTCGCAGCCCGTGTTGGTGCCCTAAAGCCTGCCGTCGATCTCGATCCCCTTGTAGAGCCAATCGGCTTCCCAGGGATTGTCCGGATCGCGCCGCAGGGCCAGCTCGTTTCTCAGTTCGCGCGCGCCGCCGCCGACATGGAACCATTCGCCGAAGAAGCGTGACGAGAGCACCACGCGCGCGGTGCGGTTCAGGCGCGCGCGCTGGTAGGCGATAAAGGCGCGGTTGTAGTCCTCGCCCGCCGCCGCCACCTTCTCGGCCAGCACCACGCCATCCTCGATCGCCATCTGCGCGCCCTGTGCGAGGTACTGCAGCGTCGGGTGCGCCGCGTCGCCGAGCAACGTGACGCGCCCCTGCGTCCAGTTGGTCGCCGGCTCACGGTCGTGCAGCACCCAGTTGCGCTCGCGCGAGACGTAGCGCAGGTTGTCGCGCACGCCCTCGTGCACGCCGGCGAAGATCTCCTCGAGCTCGTCCGGCGCGCCTGCGTTCTGCTCGCCGCGCAGGAAGCGGCGGCTGGCAATCGTGGCGACGTTGTTCATCACCGCACCGCCCTGGAGCCGGTACTGCACGAGGTGCAGGTCCGGGCCGCCCCAGATGGTCATGGCGCCGGCGCGGCTGCGGTCGGCAATCTCGTTGTCCGGCACCACGCCGCGGTAGACGAAATGCCCCGCCGCGCGCGGCGCGCCGTCGCCGATCACCGCCTGGCGCGTCGGTGACCACAGGCCATCGGCCCCGATGAGTGCCGCGCCTTCATAGGAATCACCGCTTGAGCATTGGACTGTGACTTGCTCTTTTTCCTGCTTGAATTGAAGTACTTCTCGGGAAGATTCCAAAACCACTTCTCCCCGTTGCCTGCAGGCCTCCAGCAGGCCGCCGTGCAGGTCGCGGCGATGGATGACGAAGTAGCGGTGACCGAAACGCTCGAGGAATTCTCTGCCGAGCGCGATGCGCGTCAACTCTTTATTGGTGAGGGCATCGACAAAGATGAGTGCGTCGGGAAACACCGCCGTGGCTTCGAGGGTCTTCAGCACGCCCAGGCGCTCGAGCATGCGGCTCACATTGGGGCCCATCTGGATGCCGTAGCCGATTTCGCCGAATTCGGCCGCCTTCTCCAGCACCCTCACCTTGCGGCCCTTGCGCGCCAGCGCGAGCGCCGCGGCGAGGCCGCCGATACCGCCGCCGGCTATCAGTATCTCCTTCACGGGATTTCCTTCATAAACATTATACTGAGCGCTCCAAGGAGCTCCCGATGGCCACGCAGTGGGACAACCCCGCCGGAACCGACGGCTTCGAATTCATCGAGTATGCCGCGCCGGATCCACGCGCCATGGGCGAACTGTTCGAGCAACTGGGCTTCAGGGCGATCGCGCGGCACCGGCACAAGAACGTGATCCTGTACCGCCAGGGCGGGATCAATTTCATCGTCAACGCAGAACCGGATTCGTTCGCGCAACGCTTCGGACGCATGCACGGGCCAAGCGTCTGCGCCATTGCATTCCGCGTGCAGGATGCCAAGGCCGCCTATGAGCGCGCCATAGGTTTGGGAGCCTGGGGCTACGCCGAGCACGCCGGCCCCGGCGAGCTGAACATCCCGGCAATCAAGGGCGTCGGCGACTCCCTGATCTACCTGATCGACCGCTGGCGCGGCAAGAATGGCGCGCGCGAGGGCGAGATCGGCAACATCGGCTTCTTCGATGTCGATTTCGAACCGCTGCAAGAGGGCTCGAATGCGGCCTCGCTCGATCCTCCGGGTCACGGTCTGGTGTATATCGATCACCTCACGCACAACGTGCACCGCGGCCGCATGAAGGAATGGGTGGAATTCTACGAACGTCTCTTCAATTTCAGGGAGATCCGCTATTTCGACATCGAAGGGCAGGTCACCGGGGTCAAGAGCAAGGCGCTCACCAGCCCCTGCGGCAAGATCCGCATCCCGATCAATGAGGAAGGCAACGAGAAAGCCGGGCAGATCACCGAGTATCTGGACAGCTACCACGGCGAAGGCATCCAGCACATTGCGATGGGCGCGAAGGATCTTTTCAAGACGGTCGACGCGCTGCGCGCGGGCGGCGTGAAGCTGCTCGACACCATCGACACCTACTACGAGCTGGTCGACAAGCGCATCCCGGGGCACGGCGAGAACGTCGCCGAACTGAAGCGGCGCAAGATCCTGATCGACGGCAAGGCGGGCAAGCTGCTGCTGCAGATCTTCTCGGAAAACCAGCTGGGGCCGATTTTCTTCGAATTCATCCAGCGCAAAGGCGACGAGGGCTTCGGCGAGGGCAATTTCAAGGCGCTGTTCGAGTCCATCGAGCTGGACCAGATGCGCCGCGGCGTCCTCCAGGCCAAGCAATAGAGTCCACGATGCTGAAACTCAAATACCAGCGCGGCTTCGGCAACAGTTTTGCCAGCGAAGCGGCCAGGGGCGCGCTGCCGGTAGGCCAGAATTCCCCGCAGCGCGCACCGCGCGGGCTGTACACCGAAGGCATTTCGGGCACCGCGTTCACCGCGCCGCGCGCGGAGAATCTTTCGACCTGGCTTTACAAACTGCGCCCCTCGGCGATGCATGCGCCGTACAAACCCATCGGCAATGGAGCGCTCCGTTCCGGCCCATTCGACGAGGTCAAGACGCCGCCCAACCGGCTGCGCTGGAATCCGTTGCCAATACGTTCAAAGGCGACCGACTTCGTCGATGGCCTCGTGACCATCGCCGGTTCGGGAGATCCCGCATCACATGCGGGACTCGGTGTGCATGTCTATTGCGCCAACCGCTCGATGAGCAACCGCTATTTCCACAACGCCGACGGCGAAATGATGCTGGTGCCGCAGCAAGGCGCACTGCTGCTTTTCACCGAATTGGGAAAACTCGAGGTCAAACCCGGCGAAATCGCGGTGGTGCCCCGTGGCATGAAGTTCAAGGTCGGCCTCGACGGACCGTCGCGCGGCTATGTCTGCGAGAACTACGGCGCGCCCTTCCGCCTGCCGGAACTCGGGCCCATCGGCTCGCAGGGTCTGGCGCAGAAGCGCGACTTCCTCGCCCCGGTGGCCGCGTTCGAGGACAGAGGCGGCAAATGCGAGGTCGTGTGCAAGTTCCTCGGCAACCGGTGGGCGGCTGAATACCGCCATTCGCCGCTCGACGTGGTGGCCTGGCACGGCAACTACGTCCCCTACAAGTACGACCTGGCGCGTTTCATGGTGATCAACACGGTGAGTTTCGACCATCCGGATCCGTCCATCTTCACCGTGCTTACTTCGCCTTCAGGCCATCCGGGCGTTGCGAACTGCGACTTCGTCATCTTCCCGCCGCGCTGGCAGGTCGCCGATCACACGTTCCGCCCGCCATGGTTCCACAGGAACGTGATGAGCGAGCTGATGGGCCTGGTGCACGGCGCCTACGAATCCAAGGCGGAGGGCTTTCTGCCCGGCGGGGTCTCGATCCACAACTGCCTGCAGGGTCATGGCCCGGATGTGCCGACCTTCGAGAAGGCGAGCGCCGCCGAGCTCAAGCCGCACAAGCTCGAGAACTCGCTCGCCTTCATGTGGGAGTCCAGATACGTATTCCGGCCGACCCGGTTCGCGCTGGGCGCGCCGCAGCTGCAGCGGAACTACGATGCAGTCTGGGACGGCTTCAAGAAGCGCTTCAAGTAAGCCGGGAATTCAGCTTCGATTCCAGTCGGGCTTGCGCTTTTCCAGGAAGGAACGGATGCCTTCGCGCGCTTCGGCGCCCGCGCGCACGTCGGCCAGCACACTCGCGGTGTGCGCTGCAAGCCCGGGCGAGATGGGTGTCTGCGCCACCTTCGCCAGCAGTTTCTTCGCACGCGCCAGCGCTTGCGGACCCGCCTGCGCAAGCTGCGCGGCGAATTTCTCCACCCGGGCGTCAAGTTCCGCCGCCGGCACGCAATCGTGCACGAAACCGATGCGCTGCGCCTCGCGCGCGCCGAGCCGCTCGCCGGTAAGCACGTAGCGGCGCGCCTGCTGCTCGCCCATCGCACGCACGATGTACGGGCTGATCATCGCGGGCACCAGGCCGATCCTTACTTCGGGCAGGCAGAATTCGGCTTCTTCGGCGGCGACCACCAGGTCGCAGGCAGCGACAAGGCCCATGCCGCCCGCAAACGCGGGCCCGTGCACGCGCGCGATGAGCGGCTTCGGGTAGGTGTGCATGCGGTAGAGCAGCTTCGCGAAGCGGCCCGCTTCAAGTCTTGATTTCGCCTTGGTCGCTTTCGCAGCCTGCTCCATGCGCGACAGGTCGCCGCCGGCGCAGAACGCCTGGCCGCGGCCGGCGAGCACCAGGACACGGATTTTCTTTTCGTTCTCCAGTTCCTTAAATGCTTGAAGCAGAAAATCCTGCAATTCGCCGTTGAGCGCGTTTCGCAACTCGGGCCGGTTGAGCCAGAGCCAGGCGGCCGGACCGCGCCGTTCGATCTCAAGCACATCCATCAGTTGATCTGCAGCCTTTGCGCTCAGCGTAGCGATTCGTTCTTCGCCGCCTTGTCGCGCAGCAGCTTGGGCGGCGTGAAGCGTTCGCCATGCATTTTCGCCAGCTCATCGGCGCGCGCGACGAACTTCGCCGCGCCGACATAGTTGATGAATTGCAGCGCGCCGCCGGTCCAGGCCGGAAAACCGATGCCGAAGATGGAGCCGATATTGGCGTCGTGCGCCGTGGCGAGCACGCCTTCCTCCAGGCAGCGCGCGGTCTCGATCGCCTGGCGGTAGAGGATGCGGTCCTTCATCTCCTCGATATCGAATTTCGCCTCGTTGCGGCCGAAGACGCGGCCCAGTTCCGGCCAGAGGAATTTCTTCCCCTCCTTCGGATACTCGTAGAAACCGCCGCCGGCCGCGCGTCCAGGGCGATTCAATTCCTTCACCATCTTCACGATCACCTTCTGCCCGGGGTGCTCCGGCGGCAAGGGTTTGCCCTCCGCCTTGAGATCGGCGATGGTCTGCTCCATCACGTGCATCGAGAGCGACATCGAGGTCTGGTCGATCACTTCCAGCGGGCCGACGGGCATGCCGGCCTGACGCGCCGCATTCTCGATCGCCGCCGCGGGTATGCCCTCGGCGAGCATGGCGCAGCCCTCCTGCACGAAGGTGCCGAAGGTACGGCTGGTATAAAAGCCGCGCGAGTCGTTGACCACGATCGGCGTCTTGCCGATTTGCAGCACGTAGTCGTAGGCCTTCGCCAGCGTCTCGGCAGAGGTCTTCGCGCCCTTGATGATCTCGACCAGCTCCATGCGGTCCACGGGCGAGAAGAAATGCAGGCCGATGAATTTATCCGGATGCGCGGACGCCGCGGCGAGCCCCGAGATCGGCAGCGTGGACGTGTTAGAGGCGAAAAAACCGCCCGCGACCAGCATCGGTTCGGCCTCCTTCGTCACCTGCGCCTTCAGATCCCGCTTCTCGAACACCGCTTCGATGATGAGATCGCAACCCGCGAGGTCCCTGAAGTCAGCGGTCGCCTTGATCAGCATGAGCTGGTTCGGGTCTTTTTTCCTGCGCTCGAGGATTTTCGCGCTGTAGGCCTTGCCCGCCTCCGCCTTTTCCAGGAACACGTCCTTCAGCACGCAGGGCACGCCGCGATTCATGTTGGCCCAGGCAATGCCGCCGCCCATCATGCCGGCGCCGAGGATGCCCACCTTGGTCGCCTTCCACTTCGGCACATCCTTCGGCCGCGATGCGCCGGACTTGATCGCGCCGCGGTTGAAGAACAGCGAGATGAGATTCTTCGCCACGCCGCCCACGGCGAGTTCGGCGAGGTAACGCGATTCGATGCGCAGCGCGGTATCGAAGTCGACGTAGGCGCCTTCCACCATCGCCGCCATGATCGCCTTGGGCGCGGGATACAGGCCGCGCGTCTTCTCGATCAGCATCGCCGGCGCGACCGAGAGCATCTGCGAGATCGCCGGGCTGGAGGGCGTGCCGCCCGGCATGCGGTAGTGGTCCGCGTCCCAGGGCTGTTTGGGCGACGGATTGGCGCTAATCCATTCCCGCGCCATTTTGAAAAGGTCCTCGCGGTTCGCAGCGAGCCCCTGCACCAGGCCCAGCTTGGCGGCCTCCTGCGGCCGCATCGTTTTGCCCTCGACCAGATAGGGGAACGCAGCCTGCAGTCCGAGGAGGCGCGTCATCTTGGTGACCCCGCCCAGGCCAGGCAAGAGGCCCAGCGTTACCTCCGGGAGGCCGAGCTGAATCGAGTCATCGTCCAGCACGAGGCGGCAATGCGCGCACAGCGCGATCTCCCAGCCGCCGCCCAGCGCCGCACCCTCGAGCGCCGCGACCACCGGAATGCCGAGCTTTTCCAGCGCGCGCATCTGTTTCTTTACGGACTCGAGCCAGCGGAACACTTTCGGTCCGTCGTTCGGGCCGTACTTGAGCAGGTCCTTCAGTTCCGCACCGGCGAAAAAGGTTTTTTTCGCCGAAGACAGGATCACGCCCTTGGTGAGCGTCTTTTCAAGTTCGAGGCGCTCCACCGCCGCGGCGAACGCCGCCTCCCAGGCCTCGGTCATGGTGTTGACCGGGGCGCCGGGAGCATCGAAGGTGAGGGTGACGATGCTTGCCGGGTCTTTTTCGAACTTAATGGGCATTAAAGACGTTCAACAATGGTCGCGATGCCCATGCCGCCGCCGACACAGAGCGTCGCCAGGCCGTAGCGCAGCTTGCGCCGCTCCAGCTCGTCGATCAGCGTGCCGATGATCATCGCGCCGGTCGCGCCCAGCGGGTGGCCCATCGCGATCGAGCCGCCGTTGACGTTGACGATTTCCTCGGAGACATGCAGTTCCTTCATGAACTTCATCGGCACGACGGCGAAGGCCTCGTTGATTTCGAACAGGTCGATCTGTTCGATTTTCATGTTGGCCTTGGCGAGCGCCTTGCGCGCAGCCGGCATCGGCCCGGTCAGCATGATGGTGGGATCTGCGCCCGACAGTGCTACCGCGAC
>CAZTSJ010000100.1:0-11628 GCA_964616875.1 uncultured Bordetella sp.
CTTTCGCCGGCCAGCGCACGATGCAGGGCACGCGGATGCCGCCTTCGAGGAGGTCCATTTTCCTGCCCACCAGCGGCCAGGTGTCCGAGGAGCGCTCGCCGCCGTTGTCGCTGGTGAAGACTACGATCGTATTTTTCTCGATTCCAGATTTCTTCAAGGCGGCAAGAATCCGCCCGATGCCCTCGTCCATTTGCCGGACCATGGTGAGGTAGGTCGGCACCGAGCCGCCGTCGAAGTGGTAGAGCTTCTCGATGCGCTGGGCTTCATCCTCGTCGTCGCGCGTCTCCCAGGGCCAGTGCGGCGCGTTGTAGTGCACGGAGAGAAAGAACGCCCGATGCCTGTTTCTTTTTATGTATGAAACTGCTTTTTCAGAAATCAGATCGGTGAGGTAGCCCTTCGTGTGCACGGGGATTTCATTCTCGAAAAGGTCGTGCACGCCGTAGGAGTCCTTGTGCGTGAAGTAGTCCATCGCGCCCGAAAGCGCGCCGAAGAATTCCTCGTAGCCGCTTTTCAGCGGCCCGAAGTGCGGTGGAAAGCCGAGGTGCCACTTGCCCAGCAGCGCGGTGGCGTAGCCCGCGTCGCGCAGCAGCGATGGCAGCGTCGGGTGTGCCGGGGGTAGACCCAGGTGCGGATTGCCGCGGGCGTCCTTGCTGCGGATCGGCTCGTCGGCCCCGCCGCGCAGGCGGTGCTGCCAGCGGCCGGTCATCAGCGCGAAGCGGGTCGGCGAACAGACGGAAGAATTGGCATAGCCCTGCGTGAAGCGCAGCCCCTCACGCGCCATGCGGTCGAGCGAGGGAGAACACTTGCTCCGGCCTCCATAACAACCCAGGTCCGCGTAGCCGAGGTCGTCGGCAAGGATGAAAATGAAATTGGGGCGCACCACTCGAGCTTTATCGATCCTTCGCCGGCGACATCTGCGCCGCGTGCTGCTCCATCTCCTCGAGCGCGCGAATGATGTTCTCCAGAGGCAACTCCGCCCAGCGCCGAAGCTGCTCGCGTTGCGCGCCGTCCCAGGTGGTCAGGCGCCAGTTTATGCTTTCATCCTGCTTTTCAGATTCCGCCATCTTGCTCCAGCCGCTTGCGCAGATACTCTATATCGATTCTATCCTGCGGCCGGTCGGCGGCCTGCTTCATCCTGATCAGCGTCGGTATCGTCACGAACCTGACCTCGATCCGGCCAAGGGGCTTGACGAGGGAACGCCGGTATTCATCCTCGAAATCGAAGGGCTCGTGCACGAACATGTCCACCGGCGTCTCGCGGTGGACATCGGACCAGAACTGGAGCACCTGCATGCCCTTATCCCTGATCCAACCTTCGCGCGTCGGTGCGTCGGCGAACTGCGCGGCCGTGACCGGCACGATCGGCCGGTAGCCGAGATTCGCGAGTACCGCGAACGCACGCTCGATATTGTCGGAGGCGAGGCGCACCACGACATCAACATCCTTGGTGAAGCGGAGATAGCCGTGCGCATTGACCGCCAGTCCTCCGGCAATGAGGTAGCGCACCCCGGCCTCTTGCAGCGCACCGACCAGGGCATCGAAGCTGGCGAGTCGCACTAGTTGAGCTGGCCGCCTGCCGCCGCAATGCGCCGGCAGGCCTCTTCCAGCTTCGGCAGCGCGCTCGCGATCGAGATGCGGAAGTACGGCGACAGGCCGTAGCCCGCGCCGTGCGGCAGCGCGACGCCACCTTCGAGCAGCCAGGCCGTGACATCCGCGTCCGTGGCGAGCAGCCTGCCCTGCGGCGTGCGCTTGCCGATCCAGCCCGCGCAGGAAACGTAGAGGTAGAACGCGCCGTGCGGCGGCTCGCAGGCGAGGCCCGGAATCGCCGCGATGCGCGGCACGATGGCGTCGCGGCGCGCCTGGAATTCGGCGCAGCGCGCGTGCACGATGTCCTGCGGACCGTTCAGCGCCGCCACCGCAGCGGCCTGGCTCACCGAGGACGGATTGATCGAGCTTTGCGCCTGCAGGCGCCCCATGGCGCGCACCAGTTCCACCGGCCCCGCGGCGTAACCCAGGCGCCAGCCGGTCATGGCATAGGTTTTCGACACGCCGTTCACCGTGAGCAGGCGGTCGATGAGTTGCGGCGCCACCGCCGCAAGCGTGGCGAAGCTGCGGCCGTCGTAGAGGATGTGCTCGTACATGTCGTCGGCGATGGTCCACACCTGCGGGTGGCGATCGAGCACCTCCGCCAGCGCGCGCAGCTCGTCGGCCGAATACACCGCGCCGCTGGGGTTGGAGGGCGAATTGAGCATCAGCCACTTGGTGCGCGGCGTGATCGCGGCCTCGAGTTCCTCCGCGCGCAGCTTGAAGCGGTTCTCGGGGCGCGTCGGCAGCCACACCGGCGTGCCTTCGGCAAAATGGGTGATGTCGGCATAGGCGACCCACGAAGGCGCGGGAATCAGCACCTCGTCGCCCGGGTCGAGGGTGGCCATGAGCGCGTTGTAGAGCACCTGCTTGCCGCCCGCGCCGGCGGAGATGTTCTCGGGCTTGAACTCCAGCGCGTTCTCGCGGCGGAACTTGGCGATGATCGCGGCCTTGAGCTCGGGGGTGCCGTCCACCGGCGTGTAATGCGTCTGGCCGGCGTGCATCGCGCGGTGCGCGGCCTCGATGATGTGGTCCGGCGTGTTGAAATCGGGTTCGCCCTGGGCGAGCTCGATGATGTCCTTGCCGGCGGCGCGCAGTTCGCGCGCGCGCTGCGCTGCGGTCGCCGATGCCGAGAGCCGCGCGCGGCCGGCGCGAATCGAGAGCAGGCCCATCCTCAGAGCGTCACGGAATGGCCTGCTTCTTTGCGGTTGGTCGCGCCAACCAAGGCTAAGATAAAAGCATGAATGCGCGTGCCTGGCATGGAGTGCTCCGTAGGTTTCTGCTAACCGTTACGTTAACATGCGCGCCGCTCGAAGCATTCCCAGCACCACCGCTTCCGCCCGCCGCGCGCAGCGAGGCGCTCGCGGCCCTCGCCGATGCGTCGGCCGAGCGGCGCGCCGATGCGCTCGCCTGGCTCGCGAATCACGGCCGCATGGCGGACCAGCCGCTGCTGCTGGGCCGCCTGCGCGACGCGGATCCTTTCGTGCGCGGCATTGCCGAACAGGCTCTCTGGCGGCTCTGGAGCCGCTCAGGCGATGACGCGCTCGACCGGCTGCTCGCCGCGGGCATCGAGCAGATGCAGGCGGCACGCCTGGACGAGGCGATCGCCACTTTCAGCGAGGTCATCCGCCGCAAGCCCGCGTTCGCCGAGGCCTGGAACAAGCGTGCGACGGCCTACTACCTCGCCGGCGACTTCCGGCGCTCGCTCAGCGACTGCGACGAAGTGATCAAGCGCAACCCGCAGCACTTCGGCGCGCTCTCGGGCTACGGCCAGATCTACTTCCAGCTCGAGCAGCACGACAAGGCGCTCGCCTACTGGCGCCGCGCGCTCAAGGTGAATCCGAACATGCCGGGGGTTGAACTCAACATCCAGGGCGTCGAGGAAATTCTCAAACAAAAGCGCGGCCGCGCGATCTAGCTCAAACGTAGTCTTTGGCGGCGGTCTCGGCGTCGGCGGGCGCACCGATGAGGAAGCCCTGCAGGTAGTTGCAGCCGCAGGCGATCAGGGCCGCCTTCTGCGCTTCGGTTTCGACGCCTACGGCAGTCACCTTCAGGTCGAGTGCGTGGGCGAGTCCGGCAATGCCGGCGACGATGGCCCTGCCGTCCCGATGCACCTCGCCCACCAGCGAACGGTCGATTTTCAGCTTGTTCACCGGCAACTGCCGCAGTGCGACGAGGCTCGAGTACGCCGCGCCGAAGCCGTCGATCGCCACCGTGACGCCCATGTCGCGCAGCTTCTTCAACACCGCGAGCGCGAGGTCCGCGTTCTGCATCACCGCCGGCTCGGGCACCTCGAGCTCGAGCAGCGCCGGCGGCAGCCCGGTGTCCTTGAGCGCCTGCGCCACCATGTCGAGCAGTTTCGGATCGTTGAACTGGCGTTGCGACAGGTTGACGCACACCGGAATCAGGCGCTCGGTGCCGATGAAGGTGCCCCAGCGGCAGGCCTCGGCCAGCGTCCATTCGCCCAGCCGCAGGATGAGACCCGTGTCCTCGGCGATCTGGATGAAATCCGCCGGCTCGATCACCCCGCGCGTGGGGTGCTGCCAGCGCAGCAGCGCCTCGTGCGCCGCGACGCGGCCCGCGGCGACATCGAGGATCGGCTGGTAATAGACGCGCATCTCGCCCTTGAGCACCGCCTGGCGCAGGTCGTTCTCCAGCGCGAGGCGCCTGGAGGCCGACTGGTTCATCTGCTCGGTGAAGAACTGGTAGTTGGCGCGCCCGCTCTCCTTGGCGTGGTACATCGCCGCGTCGGCGTTGCGGATCAGCGTCCCGGCGTCGCGCCCGTCGTCCGGGAACACGCTGATGCCGATCGAGGCGCTCAGGTGCAGCTCGCGACCCTCGACGTTGTAGGGATGCAGCACCGTTTCGAGAATCTTGGCGGCGACGTTGGCCGCATCCGAGGGGCGCTTGATCTCGGGCAGCACCACCACGAATTCGTCGCCGCCCATGCGGCAGATAGTGTCCACGACGCGCAGCTGCTTCAGCAGGCGCTCGGAGATTTCCTTCAGCACCGCGTCGCCGGCGGTATGGCCGAGCGAATCGTTGATGACCTTGAAACGGTCGAGGTCGACGAACATCACCGCGGTCTGCTCGCGGTTGCGCTGGCTCAGCGCCAGCGCCTGGGTCAGCCGGTCTTCCAGCAGGCGGCGGTTGGGCAGGCCGGTCAGCGCGTCGTGATCGGCGAGATGCTGGGCGCGGGATTCGGCCTGCCGGCGGTCGGCGATCTCGGCTTGCAGGCGTTCGTTCGCGTCGCGCAGCTCCACGGTGCGCTCGCCGACCGCGCGCTCGAGCAAGTCGCGCGAGGCCTCCGCCGCGGCGCGCGAGGCCTCGAGGGATTCGCGCGTCGCGCGCGCCACCGTGATGTCCTCGTAGATGCCGATGGTGCCTTCCTCGGGATGCTCGACGTCGATCGCCTTGGCCACCACCTTGCACCAGAACAGCGAGCCGTCCTTGCGCCGCAGCTGCCGCTCGGCGACGAAGGTATCGCCGGTAGCGAGGTGCGCGTACATCAGGGCGCCCGCCGCCTCGTACTCCTCGACCGAAGCAAACAGCGCCACCGTGCTCTGGCCGAGCAGCTCGCCCGCCTCGTAGCCGAACATCTGCTCGAAGCGCGGGTTGCAGCGCTGCAGCGTGCGCTGGCGCACGAACAGGATGCCGACCGTGGCGTTGTCCAGGATCAGGCTCTGCTCTTCGAGCAGCCGGCGGATCTCGCCGTCGGCGCGTTTCCTCTCGGTAATATCCTCGTACAGCCAGATGTAGCCCTTGGCGAGGTTGCCGGGCTCCAGCGCCCGTCCGGTGCGCCGGCACCAGAAGCCCGAGCCGTCCTTGCGCCGCAGCCATTGCTCGAAATCCGGCGTTTCGCCCGTGCCGAGCTGCGCGATGTAGCGGCCGCTCGCCTCGAAATCCTCGTCGGTGAAGTAGTAGCGCCGCGTCAACATGCCGCTGGTTTCGCCCGGTTCGTAGCCGAACAGCTCCTCAAAGCGGCGGTTGCAGCGCACCAGCTTGCGGTCGCGCAGGAAGGCGATGCCGATGACCACGTTGTTGACGATCGCGTGCTGTTCGGCGAGCACGCGCTGCAGCTCCTCCTCGGCGCGCTTCTGCTCGGTGATGTCCTCGAGCAGCCAGACCGAGCCGCGGGCCGGATCGGCCGGGTCCACCGCACGGCCGGTGGAGCGCTCCCAGAACACGGTGCCGTCGCGGCGCTTTGCCTGCAGCACGTGCGTGTGCACCTGGCCGCGCGCCATTTCCTTGTAGGCGTTCTGCGTGGCGACGAAATCGGCCTCGGCCGCGTAGGTGACCGAGGTGGGCTTGCCGTTCAGCTCGCCGGCGGCGAAGCCGTACATTTCCTCCATGCGCCGGTTGCAGCGCACGATCTGGCGCTCGCGCACGAAGCAGATGCCGATCGAGGCGGTGTCGAGGATCGCCTCCTGCTCGCGCAGCAGCGTCGCCACCTCGTCGGCCTGGTGCTTGCGCGCGGTGATGTCTTCGGCGATCCAGACCGTGCCCGCCTTCGGGTCGCTCACGCTGACCGCCTTCGCGATCAGGCGCGCGAGGAAGGTCGAACCGTCCTTGCGCCGCACCTCCCATTCCACGTCGAGCTGGCGCCCGGCGCCGAGCACCGGCACCGCGATCGCGCCCAGCGCCTCGTAGCTCTCGCGCGAGGGATAGACCACGTCGCCGGGCTGGCCGATCAGCTCCTCGGCCTGCCAGCCCAGCATCTCGGCGAATTTCGGATTGCACAGCGTGAACTTGCGGTCGCGCGTGAAGGCGATGCCGATCGAGGCGTTGGCGAGGATCGCCTTGTATTCGAGCTGCGCGTCGCGGGAGCGGCCAGCATAGCCGGCGCCGCGCTGCTCGGCGCCGGGCACCGCGCTGCCGGGCGGGATGGTTTCCTCGAGCGGGGCCGGGCTGCTCATTCGCGTCGCGTGAGAGAGTCGAACAGCGTGGCGTAGCGCTTCAGGCGCCGCGCGGCATGCTCG
The DNA here is from genome assembly GCA_964616875.1 of uncultured Bordetella sp. GTDB lineage: Bacteria > Pseudomonadota > Gammaproteobacteria > Burkholderiales > SG8-39 > RBG-16-66-20. The sequence continues at coordinate 6,564 of CAZTSJ010000100.1, forward strand.
CGCTGGTCCGTGCTGAGCGTGCGGTCCAGATCGAGCAGCAGCTCGACATACTCGGCGCGCGTCGCGCGCGTTGCCTCGACGTAGGCCGGCTCGCGGCCGGCTTCCCAGTCCTGCGCCCAGGGCCCGAGCCGGCGCGCGGCTTCGCGCGCGCGCAGCATGGCGACAAACTCCCCCTGCATGCGCTTGCGGTCGCGAGCGCGCAGTTCGGCGGAAAACGGCGCGCGCGTGCTGTAGCGCCGCACGCGCTCGGTTTGCGCCTCGCTGAGCGTGCCGTACCACTCCTCGAGCCGCTCGAGGTTGCGCGTCACCCGCCGCTTGTGGCGCTCTTCCATGGTGCCTTGCACCCACTCCTTGTCGAATTTGCGGTTCTCTTCGGCCAGCCGCGCCTCGAGATGGCTGATCTGCTCGGGGCTGAGCTTGTCGAGGAGCCCGGCCGCGTCTTTCGCGGCCGCGCCCAGCGCCTCCCGGATCTGGGCCCGCACTGCATCGTAACTCCAATCGAGGTCTTCGCGCCTGACGCCGCGCCGCATGCGCGCGGCAGCCTCGTCGCCCAGGCGCGCGTACTGCGGCAGCGCCTTGGCCCGGTGCCAGGCGAGGAACGCGGCGAGGCTGCGGTCCAGCTCCTCGCTCTGCTCGCCCTGGAAATCGAAGTAATTGTTGGCCTGCCAGCGCAGGAACACGTCGGCGTTGTTATAGGCAATGCGCGTGGGGCTGCAAGCTTGCAGGAGTGCAAGCGCGAGAGCGATAAAAAACCATCTTGCCTTCACCAGAAGCTCTCCACAGTGATGTGCCCCGGCGTGCGGCGGCGGTTTTTGCGCAGGCCCCGCGCGCTCAATTCGGCGGCGACGTCCTTGAGCATCTGCGGATTGCCGCACAGCATGAACTGGGAGCGCTCCGGCGATATGGGCTGCGCCTTCGCTTCGAGCCGCCCGTCGCGAATGGCTGCGGGAACCCGGCCTTCCAGTGCATCGGGTGTTTTTTCCCTTGAAGTGAATTTAATCGATACAAACTGATTGCCTCGCATCCTTCCCACCGCGTCAATCATATCTGCGTAAACCAGCTCGCTCGCGCGGCGCGCCGCATGGACCAGGATCACGCGCTTGTAGCGCTGCCAGGGCGTCTCGGTGCGCAGGATGGAAAGGAAAGGCGCGATGCCGGTGCCGGTGGCGACGAGCCACAGGTCTTCGGCCGGCGGCACCTCCGCGAGCACGAGGAAACCGGAAGGATTGTCGGCGACGAACAGGCGGTCGCCCTTTTGCAGGCGCGCGAGATGCGGCGAGAGCGGCCCCTCGGGCACGATCACGCCGTAGAACTCGAGTACCGGGTCCTGCGGCGGGTTGACGAAGGAAAACGGCCGCGCGATACGTTCGCCGCCCAGGTCCAGGGCAAGGCGCACGAATTGTCCGGCTTCGAAGCGCAGGCCCGAGGACTCGACCCTGAGCGAAAACAAGGTATCGGTCCAGGCCCGGTGTTCGATCACCCTGCCTTCAAGCCATTTGCTCATTGCAGCTCATAGGGCTCGAGCTGCAGGTCCTGCAGCTCCCCGCCCAGCATCACGATGGCGCCATGGCGGCGATTGTCGCCGGTATCGGAAAATTCGAAAGTGTAGGTCCGGCGCAGGCACAGCTGCCCGGCCTCGTTGCGGCCCAGGCGCAGCTGCGCGAACTGCACCGTCTCATCGAGCAGTTGCACGCCATAGCGGCCGCAGGCGTTGCGCCCGGCGGCGAGCGCGCGCTCCCGCGCGCGCAGGCTGTCGACCCAGAATAAGACGCCCGCAACGATGACGATGATGGCGGCCGCCTCCCACATTTACTGTGCGCAGGGACTTGGGTACAGCGAATTTATTTCTTCAAGACCTGAAAGAATTTCAGGCGGAAGGACAAATTCAAAATACTTGCTCAGTTCATCCAGCTGCTTTATCGACGTCGCGCCGATGATGGTGGCGGCAGTAAAGAAGCGGTTCTTCGCGAACGCGAGCGCGATGCCGGCGAGCGGCAGGCGGTGTTTCTGGGCGAGATCGCGATACGCCGCGGCGGCTTCGATGGCGCGCGGCCTCTTGTAGCGCTCGCCGAAGGCGGGAAATTTCTCCAGCCGCGCCTCCGGCGGCCAGGGCTTGCTGCGGAATTTGTCCGACAACATGCCCATCGCCAGCGGCGAGTACGCGAGCAGCGGCACCCCGGTGTGCCGGCTCGCCTCGGCCAGCTCGCCGTCGAACATGCGGTTGACGAGGCTGTAGCCGTTCTGCACCGAGGCAGGCGGCGGCAGGCCGTTATCCTTGGCGAGGCGCGTGAATTCGCACAAGCCCCATGCGGTTTCGTTCGAAAGTCCGAATGCGCGGATCTTTCCCGCCTTGATCGCCGCCGCCATCGCCTCGATCTGCTCGAGGATCGGCGTCGCCTCGCGCTCCTTGGCCGGGTCGTATTGCCAGGCGCCGAATGCGGGCACGTAGCGCTCGGGCCAGTGGATCTGGTAGAGGTCGATGTAATCCGTCTGCAGGCGCTTCAGGCTGTCGTCGATCGCCCAGGGCACGGTCTTCTTGTTGATGTTCGATTCGCCGTTGCGGATCCACTCGCGCCTGCCGGGGCCGGCAATCTTCGAGGCGACGACCAGATTGGCGCGTTGCGCCTTGTTTTTCCCGAGCCAGCTGCCGAGGATTGTTTCGGTTGTGCCCTGCGTCTTTTGCGCCGGCGGCACCGGGTACATCTCGGCGGTGTCGATGAAATTGATGCCGTGCGCCAGCGCCCAGTCGATCTGCGCATGTGCGTCGGCCGCCGAATTCTGCTCGCCCCAGGTCATCGTGCCGAGGCAGATCTCGCTTACTTTCAGCGCGCTGGCGCCGAGCTGGTTCTGTTTCATGTTTCGGGGAGCAGTTTGCGGATCAGGTTGAGAAGGTCGAACGGACTATACGGCTTTGCGAGGTAGGCCGTCGCGCCGGCTTCCTTCGCCTTCTGCTCGTCGCCCGAGAGCGCGAACGAAGTAATGGTGACGATGGGGGTATTCGCGGTCGACGGATCGGCGCGCAGGCGGCGCGTGGCCTCCATGCCGGAAATCTTGGGCAACTGGATGTCCATGAGGATCAGGTCGGGGCGGATTTCCAGCGCCTTCGCCACGCCGGCCTCGCCGTCGTGCGCTTCGACGAGGGTGTAAGTCGTGCGCTTGAGCAGGTCGCGCACGATCTTGCGGTTCATCTCATTGTCCTCGACGTACAGGATGGTTTTACCGCTCATGGTGTTTTGACCCGTAGTGGTACTTCAAAAATGAACGCGGAGCCCTTGCCAAGTTCGCTCTCCACCCAGATGCGCCCGCCGTGCATCTCGACGAACTTCCGGCTGATCGAGAGACCCAGGCCCGTGCCGCCGTACTCGCTCGCGATGGTGGCGTCGGTCTGCTTGAATTCGGTGAAGAGGCTGCCGATCTTGTCCGGCGGGATGCCCATGCCGGTGTCGGACACCTTGTAGACCAGCCAGTCGCCCCTGGGCGCAACGGAGATCTCCACCTTCCCCGCCTTGGTGAACTTGAGCGCATTGCCGGCGAGGTTCATCAGGCACTGCGTGACGCGGCCGCCGTCGCCGTAGGCGAGCGACAGGTCGTTTGGAACGCTGACGAGGAACTCCAGGCCCTTCTCCGCCGCGAGCGGCCGCAGCGTCGAACGCACGCTCTCCACGGTGTCGTGCACCGAATAGTCCGCGAGCGAGAGCTCCATCCGGCCGGCCTCGATCTTGGCCAGGTCCAGCACGTTGTTGATGAGGCGCAAGAGGTGCTTGCCGCTGGTCTGGATGTCCTTCAGCGGCTCCTGCATGTCGCCGGGCACCTCGCCGTAGACCTGGCCGAGGATCATCTCGTTGAAGCCGAGGATTGCGTTCAGGGGCGTGCGCAGTTCGTGGCTCATGCTGGCGAGGAACTGCGACTTGTGCTGGCTCGCCTCCTCCAGCTGCCGGCCCTTCTCCGCGATCTCGCGGAACAGGCGCGCATTCTGGATCGCCAGCGCCGACTGCGTGGCGAAGGTCTTGAGCAGCTCCACCACCTCATTCGAGAAGTGGCCGGGCGCATGCCGGTTCACGGCGAGGGCGCCGATGATGTGGTCCTCGCGCCGCAAGGGCACCACCAGCAGCGCCCGGTAGCCCGCCCGGATGAGAAAGTCGCGCCGCGGGCTCTGGTAGCTCTCGTCGCGCATGTCCGCGATCTCCGTCGGCTCGCCCGTTTCCACCGCATGACCGATCACGCCCTCGCCCTTGCGCATCGGCGTCTCGCGCAGCATCGCCACGAGCTCGTCGCTCAGGTTCTCGGTCGCGCGCAGGTTGAATTCCTCCGTGCGCTCGTCGTACTCGTAGATCGTGCCGCCATCCATGCCCGTGAGCTGGACGGCACGCTGCACGATCGTCTTCAGCACGATATCGAGGTCCAGCGTCGAGCTGATCGACTGCCCGACTTCTCCCAGCGCCGTGAGCTGCTCGACCGAGCGCGACAGCGCGCCGGTGCGCGCCTCCAGCTCCTTGAACACGCGCACGTTCTCGATCGCGATCACCGCCTGCGCGGCGAAGGTGCGCAGCAGCGCGATCTGCTTTTCACCCAGCGGGCCGGGCTTGATGCGTGTGACGCTGATGGCACCGATGGCTGAATCGCCGCAAATCATCGGCGCGATGGTGATCGCACGGTTGCCGCTGGCAAGGAAATTCCTCGCACCCGGCGCAAAGCGGCCCTCAATCTCCGTCTCCACATCCGGAAAGTCGATGAGCGTGCCCTCGAGAATGGCGGCGCCGTGCAGCCGGTCCCGGGAAAGCGCGATCGGAAACCGGTTCCAGGTGGCCGCGGCGACCGCGGGGTCCCGGTGCGCGATGGCGGCGGCGCGTACCTCCGCGCTCACCGGAATCGTCAACAGCACCGTCGCTTCCGGAAACAGCCTCAATCCGGCCTGCACGATGGCCTCGAACACCGGCTGCGTGTCGGTCGGCGAGCCGCTGATCACCTGCAGGATTTCCGCCGTGGCGGTCTGCTGCTCGAGCGCCTCCTTGGTCTCGTTGAACAGGCGCACGTTCTCGATCGCGATCACCGCCTGGTCGGCGAA
>CAZTSJ010000101.1:0-2090 GCA_964616875.1 uncultured Bordetella sp.
AGTCGCGCGCCGCATCCGCGCCGGACAAATCGACATCAACGGCGGCGCCTTCAACATGAACGCGCCCTTCGGCGGCTTCAAGCAGTCCGGCCACGGCCGCGAAGCCGGCGTCTACGGGCTGGAAGAATTTCTCGAATACAAATCGCTTCAACTGAAAGGCTAGGAAACCAATGAAAAAGCTTTTGGCCATCCTGTGCGTGCTTGCCGCCCCCGTCGCGTTCGCGCAATCCTGTCCTGAGAGGAACCTCAACTACTGGCAGGCGTTCCCCTCGGGAGGCGAGTCCGACATTTCCGGCAGGCACCAGCAGATGGTGCTGAAAAAGCGCTGCCCGGCAATCGAACCCATCATCCAGTACAAGCCCGGCGCGGGCGGCAGCCTGATGTGGTCGCAGATGAACGCACTCGCCGGCGACGGCCTCAACATCGTCGGCATCAACCTGCCGCACATCGTATTCCAGCCGATCGAGGGCCAGGTGCAGTACAAAACCGACGACGTCACGCCGGTATTCTGGTTTCACTACACGCCGGACGCCCTGGTGGTGCAGGAGTCGAGCCCCATCAAGACCTTCCAAGACTTCGTGAAGGCGGCGAAGGCCGACCCGGGAAAGATTTCGCTCGGCGGCTCGGGACTCAACTCCGCGAACCACGCGGCGCACGAGCGCATGAACGCGGCCTTCGGCTTCAAGACCACCTACGTGCCGTTCAAGGGCACCGGCGACATGACCACCAACGTGATCGGCGGCCACGTCGGCGGCGCGATGTCCTACACCGCGTTCGCGATCAACAACAAGGGCAAGGTGCGCGCGCTTGCAGTGGCGATGGACAAGCGCCACCCGTTGCTGCCCGACGCGCCGACCTTCAAGGAGCTCGGCGTCGACTGGGTGGACGGCGCCTACCGCGGCATCGGCATGCCGAAGTCCACACCGGCAGACGTGAAAAAGCGGCTCTCGGACCTGTGGATGGCGCTCAACAACGATGCGGAAATGAAGGAACTGGCCGCCAAGAGCGGCTTCGAACTCGTCAACGTCGGCGTCGGCGAGATGGACGCCTTCATGAAGGACAAGGTGAAGCTCTACACCGAAGGCGCCAAACGCCTGGGGCTGGGAAGCAAATAAAGGGGATTTCCTATGAATGCTCGAACTTTTGTCGTCGCCGCGCTCTGCGCGGCAGTTGCACTGCACGCCGCGAGCGCCATGGCGCAGGCCTGGCCGGCGAAACCGATCCGCCTGATGGTGCCCTTCCCGCCGGGCGGCTCCACCGACATCGTGGCGCGCATCGTGGCGCAGAAACTTTCCGAACGGCTCGGCCAGTCGATCGTCATCGAGAACCGCGGCGGTGCCGGTGGCACCATCGGCACGGCAATCGTCGCCAAGTCCGCGCCGGACGGCTACACGCTCACGGTTGCCTCCACCACCACCCACGTGGTCGCGCCGGGCGTGTATGCAAAGCTCGACTACGACGCGGTGAAGGATTTCGCGCCGGTGGGACTGATGGCGATTTCGCCCTACCTGCTGGCGGTCTATCCCGGTGTGCAGGCGAAAACGCTGCAGGAACTGGTGGCGTTGGCAAAGAAGCAACCTGGCAAGCTCAACTACGCCTCGGCAGGCGTCGGCTCGACCACGCACCTCGCCATGGAAATGCTGAAGCACGCCTCGGGCACATTCATGCTGCACATTCCCTTCAACGGCAATGGCCCCGCAGGAACGGCACTGATCGGCGGGCAGGTGGAGGTGCTCTTCGGCAGCCTGCCTTCGCTGCTGCCGCACGCGAAGTCCGGCCGCGCCCGCGCGCTTGCGGTAGGGACTCCCAAACGCTCGCCTTCCCTGCCCGACGTACCCACCGTGGCGGAGTTGGGGTACCCCGGTTTCGATGCCTCGTTGTGGCTCGCGATCATGGCGCCTGCCGGTACGCCGCAGCCGATCCTCGAGCGCCTGAACAGGGAGATCGTCGCGCTGGTTGCGGCGCCCGACACCCGCGACGCGTTCGACAAAGCCGGCACCGAGCCGCTCACCGGCACGCCGGCGGACCTCGCTGCCATGATCCGCGACGGCGTGCCGAAATACGCGCAGATCATCAAGACCGCCGGCGTC
>CAZTSJ010000102.1:0-2549 GCA_964616875.1 uncultured Bordetella sp.
GGCGCGCGAGTGGGCGCTGCAGCGCCGGCAGTTCGGCCGCCTGCTGTGCGAGTTCCAGGGGCTGCAATGGAAATTCGCCGAGATGAAGATGAAGCTCGATGCCGGGCAGTTGCTGCTGTACCGTGCCGCGGCCAATGCCGACCGGGGCTTTCCTTCGGCCGAGGAGACCTCCATCGCCACGGCATTCTGCAACCAGGCCGGTTTCGAAGTCGCCAATGAGGCGCTGCCGGTCATGGGTGGAACGGGCTACAGCCAGGAACTGCTGGTCGAGTACTGCGTGCGCCGCTGCCGCGGCTGGATGATCGCCGGCGGCTCGATCGAGATCCTGAAAAACCGGATTGCCGAAGGCGTATTCGGGCGCTCGTTCTCGCAGCGCCCCTAGCCTAGATGACCGTGCGCCATTGCGCGTGCTCGGGCACGTTGCCGCGCACGATGTCGAAGTAGCGTTTGCGCAACTGGACCGTGAGCGGCCCGGGTTTCGCGTCGCCGACCGGCAGCTTGTCGATCGAAGTCACCGGCACGATCTCCTGGCCCGTGCCGCACAGGAAGGCCTCTTCCGCGAAGTAGAGCTCGCTGCGGTCGACGTCGCGCTGCTCGGCATCCTTGCCCGTCAGTTCCCGGTACAGCGTAAGGATGGTGTCGCGCGTGATGCTTTCCAGGATATTGCTGGTGATCGAAGGCGTGATGAGGCGGCCATCGCGCACCATGAAAAGCACGCGATCGGCGCCTCGGACACCTTGCCCGCCGCCGTGAGCATGAGCGCGCCGTCGTAACCATCGGCTTTCGCCTGCAATTGCGTCAAGCGCGCGTTGTGGTAGTTCGCGGTGGACTTGATGCGCGGCGGGCTGGCGTTGTCCGACAGCCGGCTCCAGGAACTCACGCCCAGGCTGATGCCGGTTTCGGCGGACTTCGGCCTGTCGCGCGGCATCGCCGCGGCCGTGAATCCGACCGGGCCGGTGGTGGCCATCAGCCCGATGCCCTCGATGTAGCAGAGCAGCCGGAGGTAGACGTCGTCATCGGGTTCGTTGGCGCGGATCAGCCGCGTGAGGCAATCGCGCATGTAGGCGGTTTCGTAGCCGCGCTCGAAGCGCATCACCTTCATGCCCACCTGCAGGCGCCGCATGTGTTCGTCGAGCCGGAAGATGGCGAATTCCCCTGTTGTCGCGTTGCGATAGGCGCGCATGCCCTCGAACACCGTCGTCGCGTAGGCAACCGCGAGCGACAGCGGATGAACGCGGGCGTCGGCGAACGGCATCAGTTCGCCGTTGACCATGATCACGCGGGCTTGCCACATGTCAGCGTGCCGGTCCGCTCACTGCGGCCGCTTCAGGCCGAGTTCGGGAATCAGCTTTCCCATGTCGCGATGCACCTTGACGATGGTCGCGGTGAAGTCGCGGCTGCCTTGGTAGGAGGCCGTCGACTTGAGCTTGCCCATCAGCTCGACGAATGCAGGCGATTTCATCATGTCCTGCGCCGCGCTCTCCCATTGCGCGACGATGTCGGCAGGAATGCCCGCGGGTCCCGCGATGCCGTAGAAGATCGGCACCGACAGCGGATAGCCCAGCTCCTTGTAGGTCGGTACAGCCGGATAGTCCGCAATTCGGTCCGGACCGGATTCGGCGAGCAGGCGCACCTGGCCCGCGGCCGCGTAGGGCGGAAACTCGGCGGCCACCAGCGCTTGGATGTGTCCCCCCAACAAGCCGGTGATCGCGTCCGCGCCCCCCTTGTAGGGCACGTAGGTGCCGGAGACGCCCAGATGCTTGAACGCGGCCTCGGTGGCGATATGCGGCCCGCCGTTCGTGGCCGCGGTTGACCAAAAGAGCTGCCCCGGGTTTGCCTTCATCCAGGTGATCAGGTCCTGCAGGCTGCGGTGCGGGCTGTCGTTGCGCACGAACAGCGGTTGCGCGCTGACGAGGAACTGGAAGAGATAGGTGAAGTCCTTCGATGGGTCGTACTGCACCGTCTGGAAATACGGTGCGACGGTGAACGGGCTTGTGGTCGCGAGCGCTACCGTGTAGCCATCGGGTTTGGCGCGCGCAAGCTGGGCCGCGGCGATGGTGGCGCCGGCCCCGGGCTTATTTTCCACCAGCACCGGCACCTTCCAGCGCTCGCGCAGAAATTCAGCCATCCAGCGCGCCGAGATGTCGCCGCCGCCGCCGGGCGCGAAGCCGACGACGATGGTCACGTTCTTCGACGGAAATTTTTCCTGCGCGAAACTCTGCGCACCCAGAACAGCGAGAATTGCCGTCAAGAAAATCTTGATCGCTCTTTTCATGTTTGCCTACCCCCTCATTGCCGCCAGTTGTGCTCCGTATCCGGACGGATCGACGACGACGTCGATCAGCACCGGTCCCTTGCCTGCGAATGCCCGCGCCAGCGCGCGCCGATAATCCGCGGGCGAGTGCGCTCGGTAGCCCCGGCCGCCGAGCCCGCGCATCGCCGCCGCGAAGTCGGGCCGGTCCCAGCGCATGCCGCTCACCGGTAGTTTGCGCTGCTGCTGCTTGATGTCAATGAGCGACAGCGAACCGTCGTTGAACACCACGACGACG
>CAZTSJ010000103.1:0-20434 GCA_964616875.1 uncultured Bordetella sp.
ACGCCTACGGCGTAGGCGCCGACCCCGAGGTAAGCGGCATGGCCGAAGGACACCATCCCGCCGTAGCCCAGGATCAGGTTCAGCGACAAGGCCGCAATGGCGAAAATCATGATGCGCCGGAAAAGATCCAGATAGAACGGCTCGTTGAATGCGGCGGCGAGCGCGGGCACCGCCGCGAGCAGTACTAGAATCGCTACCAGAATCAGCGTGCGGGCGCCGTATCTCATGCGCGCGACGGAAACAGGCCTTCTGGCCGCACGGCCAGGACGACTGCCATCAGCAGATAGATCAGCATGGAGGCGAGCGCCGGGCCCGCCGTGTCCGCCACCACGGGCGACCAGACGGTAGCCAGCACGGGCTTGAGAAACGCCCTCCCCAGGGTATCCACAACGCCAACAATGACGGCGCCCGCGAGCGCGCCGCGGATCGAGCCGATCCCGCCGATCACAATGACGACGAAGACTTGGATCAGGACCAGCTCGCCCATGCCCGGCTGCACCGAGTAGATCGGCCCCGACATGATGCCGGCCAGGCCCGCAAGCGCGGCACCGAAGCCGAATACCAGCGTGTAGAGCAGGCGGATGTTCACTCCCAGCGCCGCCACCATGGTCCGGTTCGAGGCGCCGGCGCGGATCAGCATGCCCAGCCGCGTGCGCGACACCACGAACCAGAGCAGCACCGCGACTGCCAGCCCGACGCCGATGATTACCAGCCGGTAGAGCGGATAGCGCAAGCCGGCGAATAGCTCGACGTGGCCTTGCAGGTACTCGGGGATCGTGCTGAAGATCGCGGCGCGGCCCCAGATGATCGCGATCAGCTCGTTGAAGAACAGGATCAGGCCGAAGGTCGCGAGCACCTGGTCGAGGTGGTCGCGCTCGTAGAGCGTCCTCAGCGCCACCAGTTCGACCACGATCCCGACCACCAGCGTCCCAGCAAGGCCGAGCACCGCGCCAAGCGGGAAGGATCCCGTCAGCTGGTAGAAATACGTCGCCAGGTACGCGCCCACCATGTAGAGCGAGCCGTGGGCGAGATTGACGAGATTCATGATGCCGAAAACGAGCGTCAGGCCCGCCGCCATCAGGAACAGCATCACCCCCAGCTGAAGGCCGTTCAGCGTCTGTTCGAGGAGCAGGATGATGTTCATCGCAAAAACAAAAGGGGCGCGGTCAATCCGCGCCCCTGGATTGCTACGGTCAAGCCGTTACCACTTCATCGGGCAGTCCTTGGCGTAGGCGTCCTTGTGGTTGGTAAATATCGCCTTCTGGATTTCCATGACGGGGTCATCGCCGGGCGTCTTGCCGGCAACTGCTTTCAGCAGGTAGAAGTTCTGGATCGGGAAGTGGTTGTTGTTATACGTGAACTTGCCGCGCACCGAGGGGAAGTCCGCCTTGCGCATCGCCGCGATCATGCCTTTCTTGTCGGCGAGGTTGCCCTTCACTGCTTTTACGGCGGAGTCGATCAGCAGGATGCCGTCGTAGCTCTGCGCGCCATAGAACACCGGCATCTTGCTGTACTTCTTCTGATAGTCGGAGACGTACTTCTGGTTTGCCGGGTTCTTGAGGTCCGGGCTCCAGAAGCGCGTCTCGAGCTGGCCGAGCGCGGCGTGCTTGACCGCCGGAATCGTGATTTCGTCCACGGTATAGACCGAGTAGAGCGGAAACTGGCCGCGCAGGCCGGCCTCGGAGTACTGCTTGAGGAATTGGATGCCCATGGGCGCCGGGTAAAAGACGAACACCGCCTTCGGGCTCTTGGCTCGCAACTGGGACAGCTCCGCCTGGTAGTCGAGCTGGCCGAGCCTGGTGTAAACCTCGTCCACGATCCGGCCCTTGAAGTAGCGTTTGAAGCCGGTGAGCATGTCCTTGCCCGCCTGGTAGTTCGGCGCCATTACGTACACGTCGGTGAGGCCCTGGTCCTGCATGTACTTGCCCATCGCCTCGGGCGTCTGGTCGTTCTGCCAAGACGTGCTGAAGAACAGCTCGCTGCAGCCCTTTCCGGCGAGCGGGCTTGGACCAGCATTGGTGCTGATCATGAAAGTGCCGGCTTCCGTGACTGTGGGCGCCACAGCCATCATCACGTTCGACCAGATGATCCCGGCCACAAAGTGCACCTGGTGCTTCTTCAGCATCTCGTCGGCCACCTGCTTGCCGACGTCGGGCTTGAACTGATCGTCGCCGTAGATCATCTCTACGTCCAGGCCGCCGACCTTGCGCCCGAGGTGATCGAGCGCCAACTCGACCGAATTCCTCATCGGCTCCCCATTAGTAGCTGCCGGGCCAGAGAGCGTGGTAATGAAGCCGATCTTGAGCTTCTGCTGGGCGAGCGCGGGTGTCGCCATGAATGCGGCGGCAACCAAGCCTGCCAGAATGGTACGAGTGGTCTTTTGCATGCGTTCCTCCTAGGAAAATCAGTCTAGCAAGCTACCCCCAAGGTGTCTAGGATTGGGCTTCCATGCTTTATATCGCCGGCATCGAAAAGCGCTTTGGCGGACGCACGGTCCTGAGCGCGGTCTCGCTGCGGGTCGAGGCGGGCGAGTACGTCGCCATCGTCGGCGAATCGGGCATCGGCAAGTCCACGCTGCTGAACGTCATCGCGGGCCTCGAGCCGCCCGATGCGGGCGAGGTCCTGTTCGAGGGCCGGAACACGCATGCGCTCGACGATGACGCCCGCACCGTGCTGCGGCGGGAGAAATTCGGCTTCGTGTTCCAGGCCTTTCACGTCCTCCCGCACCTGACAGTGCAGCAGAACGTGGGCTTGCCCCTGCTTTTGCGTTCATTTGACGCAAAGGACATTGAAGCAAAGGCAAAACAGATGATCGCAGCGGTCGGCCTGGCCGACCGTGAGAACAGCATGCCCCGGGAACTTTCAGGCGGCGAACTGCAGCGCGTGGCGATCGCGCGCGCGCTGGTGGGCGAACCCAAGCTGGTGCTGGCCGACGAGCCTACCGGCAACCTCGACCCGGACAATGCCCGCCAGGTGCTGGCGCTCTTACGCGAGCAGGTGAAGGCGCACGGTGCGGCCGGGATCCTCGTCACGCACTCCGAAGCGGCCGCCGCGACCTGCGACCGGCGCTACCGGCTCACCAGCGGCGGGCTTGCGCCGCTCTAGTGGAACGGAAAGGGGCCGGCGAAATCGCCGATGAATACGGTATGGCTCACGACGCCGAAGCCCTCGCGCCAGGCGTGCAGCTGGAATCCCGGCGGCTCCATGGCGAAGGCGAGGGGTGCACCGGGCTCGAAGTTCAGCGCCACCTGGTGCGCGGGGCTCGGGCAGGTCGAGGCGAGCGTGCCGCCGAAACGGACCTGGATCGGCCGGTGAATGTGTCCGCACAGCACGCGCTCGACCTGCGGGTGGCGCGCGATCACCCTGGCCAGCGCATCGGTGCCCGGAAATCCGGGCTTGTCCATATGACTGATCAGGGTCGGGAAAGGCGGGTGATGCATGATCACCAGCGTCGGTTTGGCTGGGTGCGCGGCGAGCGTGCGCTCGAGCCAGGCGAGGCGCTCATCGCAAAGCTCGCCGCCGCCCTGTCCGGGAATCAGCGTGTCGAGCGCGACGATGCGCAGCGGCCAGTCTTCGATCGCGTACTGCACGAACGGCGGCCATTGCCGCAGGTAGGCATGATCTGAAAAACACTCGCGCAGCGCGCCGCGCTCGTCGTGGTTGCCCGGGATCATGTACACGGGCATCGGCAGCGGCGCGAGCAATTGACGCAGGTGCGCGTATTCGGCGGCGAGGCCGCGCTCCACCAGGTCGCCGGTGGCGATCACCACGTCGGGCTGCTGCCGCAGGCGCAGGATCTCCTCCACACACCGCGCCAGCATGGCGGCGCAATCGACCCGGCGGTAGGTAAGCTCGCCCGGCTGCCTGACATGCAGGTCGCTGATCTGGCAGACCAGAAAGGCAGGTTTCACGGGTTCCTCCGTTTGAAAAGCCTGCGCGCCGGGTAGGGTAGCTCACTTCGTCCGAGGGATTCCTCGATGCGCAGGCCTTCGTTCCATTTCGCCATGCGCTCGGAACGCGAAAAGCTGCCGACCTTCAACTGGCCGACGCCCCAGCCCACCGCGAGATGGACGATGGAAACGTCCTCGGTCTCGCCTGAGCGCGCCGACACGATGGCGCGGTAGCCGGCTGCCTGCGCGGCACGCCAGCAGGCGAGCGTTTCGGTGAGGGTGCCCACCTGGTTCGGCTTGAGGAGCACGGCATTGCAGGCTCCGGCGGCTTCCTGTACCCGATTCGCACTGGTGACGAAGAAATCGTCGCCCACGATCTGGATCTTTTCTCCCGCCGTCCGCGTGAAGGAGGCCATCGCCGGTGCGTCGTGTTCGCCGAAAGGATCCTCGATCGACACGATCGGGTAGCGCTCGATCCAGCCCAGCAGCATGGCGTGCATCTGCTCGGACGACAGGCTGCGGTTCTCCAGCGCGAGGTGATAGCGCCCGCCGCGCCAGAGCTGCGTGGCGGCGATGTCGAGGGCGATGGCGACGTCGGCGCCGGGCTCGTAGCCTGCGTCGCTGATCGCGCCGGTCAGCTCGGCGAGCGCTTCTTCGTTCGTCTTGAAGGCCGGCCAGTAGCCGCCTTCGTCGGCAACGCCGTAGAGCGCGTTGCGCTTCGCCAGGCGCGCGCCCGCGGCACGGTAGACCGCCGCGGTCCATTCGAGGCTTTCGCTGAAGCTGCCCGCGCCGGTGCAGATGATCATGCAGTCCTGCACGTCCATGCGCCCGTGCGCGTGCGCGCCACCACCGAATATCTGGATCTGCGGCACCGGCATGGCGACGGGCTTGTCGCCGGCAAGAAAGCGCCACAGCGGTTTCTTCGCCGCCGCAGCGGCCGCGTGCGCGCAGGCGAGCGACACCGCGACGATGGCATTGCCGCCCAAGCGGGATTTATCCGGGGTTCCGTCGAGGGCGATCAGCGAGTGATCTATGGATTCTTGTTCTAGTTTTTTTCCTATCAATAAAGATCTGATTTCAGTGTTGATCAAATGAACGGCCTTCGGGACTTCGATACTTTTTGCTTCGCCGGAGCCGGTCGACGCGCCGGCCGGCGCGATTGCACGCCCCCGCGCTCCCTTCACCGCGACTTCGGCTTCCACGGTGGGGCGGCCGCGCGAATCCCAGACGCTGCGCGCGTGGACTTCTAGGATCTTTGCCAAGCGGCCCTCACTTCGGCGAGCGTAGCGGGCGGCGAGCGCAGGAACCGGCTCGCGATCGCGCGCACGAAATCCTTGTCCGCATCCGCCTTCAGGTATTCGACGGGCGACTTGCCGTCCATGCGCGCGAGCAGCAGGCCCGGCAGCAGAGTCGCGGCGCGCCGCTCGAGTTCCGCCGCCGGCTCCCAGGTGACGCCCTGCAGGTACGCCGCCGCGAGCACGTCGTAGCACTGCAGGAAGGCCTTGCGCCGCACCGGTACCCAGAGACCCTTCAGCAGCAGGTGGTTGAGGCAGAAGGCGAGGTCGAAGGCCGGGTCGCCGTACCAGGCGCACTCGGCATCGAGGAATACCGGACCCTCCGGACCAATCAGGATGTTCTTCGGGCTGACGTCGCCGTGGACGAGGGCGAGCTTTGTTTTGGCAGTTCGTTCAGAAAGTGCCGCTAGCTGATGCTCAAGCGAAGGATGTACTTTTCCGGCGGCGAGCAGGTAGGGCTCGAGGCGGATGGCGTGGAAGTTCGCGTCGGTGTCGAATTGCGCCGCGCAAGCCTTGTCGCCGGCGGTCGCCGCGTGAATCCGCACCAGGCAGCCGCCGACCTTGGCGGCGAAATCCCGGTCGGCGCGGCCCTCTGCAAGTTCGGCTTTCCACAGCGGGCAGTCCTCGAGCAGCTGCATCGCGAAGCAGCCGGTGTCATCCGCCGCGAGCACGCGCGGCGCGACTCCTGGAATGATCGCATTGGCCGTCTCCATCCACATGCGCTCGTACCGGTTGCGCTCTACCGGCACTTCCCAAAGCTGCTCGACGCGCAGGCGCGGCAGGGCGCGCTTGACGCAGACGGGGCCGTTACGCAGATCCACGCGCCAAATGTCGGAGGACACGCCTCCATAGAGCGCCATGGCGGGCGGCATTTCGTCTGCAGCGGCCAGCCCATGTTTTCGCAGAAACGCGAGGACCGGCTCAGGGAGCAAGGCGCTCGATCTTCCAGGCATCCTGGACGGAGGTGTAGAGCAGGCGATCGTGCAGCCGGTTCTCGCGGCCCTGCCAGAACTCGATGCGCGCGGCAACCACGCGATAGCCGCCCCAGTGCGCGGGACGAGGAGGGTTATCGCCGTGCAATGTTTTGATTTTCTTTACTTCGGCTTCCAGAAAAGATCTTCCAGCCACGACTTCACTTTGTGCCGAGGCGCTCGCCGACAGGCGTGCGCCCACAGGCCGGCTCAGGAAATATTTTTCCGATTCCGCTGCCGAGACCTTTTCCACTTTGCCTTCGATCCGGACCTGCCGCTCCAGCTGCGTCCACAGGAACACCAGGCAGGCTTGCGGGTGCGCAGCCAGTTGCAGGCCCTTGCGGCTCTGGTAGTTGGTGTAGAACACGAAGCCCCCGCCCTCCACGCCCTTCAGCAGCACCACGCGGGCATCGGGCTTGCCTTCGGGCGACACCGTGGCAAGCGTCATGGCATTGGCGAGCGGCAGACTGGCCGCGAGCGCGTCCTTGAACCAGCGCTCGAACTGCACGAGGGGGTCCGGCGATGCGTCGGCCTCGGCCAGGCCGGCGCGCATGTATTCCTGCCTCAGGTCCGCAATGTTCATCGAGCGGCGATTCTATAATGCCTGCACGGCGCCCCCGCGCGGTGCACCCCGGCGGGCTGACAGACCTGACGCTGCCAGCCGACGACCCGCACCGCCTGATCGAGGAAACGTCTGCTGAAGGAAGGTGTTAGCGAGACTGTTGCATGCCAAGCGCGAGCGGCAGGAATGGCTCCTGTCGAGGGGAAAAAGCGCTTGCGGTGATCACGCTCGGCATCGATTTCAATACGCAAGGGCTCGACTCCCGGCTCCGCGCAGAGGGAAAATAATAAAAAAAATCCGCTCCGGTGATTGACACGCTCCTCGGGATTCGGCATTGTTCGGGCACCGCTGCACGTCGGCGGGAGGAATACCGGGATCCCAACGTTTCGTAATTGATCGATCAGAGGAGAATCAAAGATGGCGAAGAAGAAAGCAAAAGGCAAGAAGCGCAAGCCCAATGCCGCGTTCATGAAGCCGATGAACATTAGCGCAGCGCTCGGAGCGGTGATCGGCAGCGGCCCGATGCCGCGTACCGAGGTAACCAAGAAGATCTGGGCCTACATCAAGCGCAATGGGCTGCAGGACAAGAAAAACCGTCGCAACATCAACGCGGACGACAAGTTGAAGCCCGTGTTCGGTGGCAAGGGGCAAGTCTCGATGTTCGAGATGACGAAACTGGTCAGCAGGCACCTCAAGTAACCGGATTTCAGTCGTGCACCAGGCCGGAGGCGATCCCTCCGGCCTTTTTATTTCAGCGGTGGTACGAGGTGACGCGCTCGACCTCGTTTTTTGAGCCAAGGATCACCGCCACGCGCTGGTGCAGCCGGGCGGGTTCGATGTCGAGGATGCGCTTGCGACCGTCGGTGGCGGCGCCCCCGGCCTGCTCGACGATGAAAGCCATCGGATTGGCCTCGTACATGAGGCGCAGGCGGCCTTCCTTGTGCTTCGAATCCCGCGGGTACATGAAGATGCCGCCGCGCCACAGCACGCGGTAGACGTCGGCCACCATCGAGGCCACCCAGCGCATGTTGAAGTCCTTGCCGCGCGGGCCGTCCGTGCCGGCGAGGCATTCGTCGATATAGCGCTTCACCGGCGCTTCCCAGCGCCGCATGTTCGAGGTGTTGATCGCGAATTCCGCGGTGTCTTCGGGTATTTTTATGCGTTCATTCGTCAGGACGAAGGTAAAGGTTTCCCGATCGAGGGTGAACCCGTAAGCGCCGTCGCCCACCGTGATGACGAGTTGCGTCGTGGGACCATACACGGCGAAGCCGGCCGCGACCTGGTTGCGCCCCGGCTGCAGGAACACCTTCTCGTCGGGTTCCACGCCCTTGGGGCAGCGCAGCACCGAAAAGATGGTGCCCACGGAGATATTGACGTCGATGTTGGAGGAACCGTCCAGCGGGTCGAACAGCAGCAGATATTCGCCGCGCGGGTAGTGCGTCGGCGTCGGCTTCACGTCCTCCATTTCCTCCGAGACGAGCGCGGCCAGGTTGCCGCCCCATTCGTTGGCCTCGAGCAGGATTTCGTTCGACATCACGTCGAGGTTCTTCTGCAGTTCGCCCTGGACGTTTTCGGTGCCTGCGTTGCCGTGGCCGCCGCCGAGGGTACCTTTGTTGACGCGCGTGCTGATCGCCTTGCAGGCGCGCGCGATGGTTTCGATCAGCAGGCGCAGGTCGGCGTTGATGCGGCCGGCGCGCTGGCGCTCGATGAGGAACTGGGTGAGGGAGGCGCGTCGCATGGGTCGGAATTCTAACGCTTGCGGTTCGCCAGCCAGCCGCCGCAGAGCAGCAGGCCGGACATCGACCAGAAGACCGGCCCCATGCCGAGCACCGCGCCCATCGCGCCGAACAGCAGCGGCAGAAAGGTGTGGCTTACATTCATCATGGTGGTGCGCACGCCGATCGCCTCGCCCTGCCGCCCCGCCGGCGAGGCCGCGTAGAGCACCGCCATGATCATCGGCTGGGCGCAGCCCAGGCCGAGGCCGAGGAGGAATGACAGCGCGATCAGGTAGGGCACCTGCTGCGCCAGCGGAAACATCGAATAGGCGGCGCCGGAGATCACCAGCGCGGCGCAGATCACGGTCCACGCGCTCATGCGGCGCGCCACCGAGGGCATGGCGAGGCGCACCGCGAAAGTAGCCAGCGCAAAACTGCTCATGACGATGCCGATGGTCGAGGCCGACAGGCCGATGCGCGTGCCGTAAATCGGAATTACGAAGGTGTAGAGGTCCCAGCCGGTGGCGAGCAGCGCGCTGAACAGGAAGATCGCGAGCAGGCGCGGTTCGCGCAGCAGGTCGGCCACGCTGTGCGCTGCCGGGTCGCCATGCGCGGCTTGTCCCGGCGGCAGCGGCGGGCGCCGCCAGAGCAGCAACGCGGTGGCAGCTAGTGGCGGCAGGGCAAGCAGCAGAAAGGCCATGCGGTCCCCGGCAAGGTCGATGGCGAAGCCGGCAAGCAGCGGCCCGAGGAAGCCGCTCACCGAGTAGCCCAGAGCGAGCCAGCTGAAGTTGACCGCGCGGTCGGCCGGGTCACCGATCCAGCCCACCGCGTGGTTGAGCGCGAGGTGCTGCAGCATGAACGAGGTGCCGATGACGACAGAGGCGGCGAACAGCATCGGCATGCCGGGCAGGATGAAGGGCAGCAGGATGCCGGCGGCGACCGCAGCACTGGACCAGGCGAGCGGCCGAAACAGGCCGCCGCGGTCAATGAACCGTCCCGCGTGGACCGCGATCAGCATCGGCACCACCGCGTAGAGCGACATCAGTACGCCCACGGTGATGGGCGAGGCCTGCTGCTGGATGGCTGAGAGCGAGACGGTAATGCGGCTGCCGACGAAGCCGATGTGGCTCAGTACCGTCAGCAGGATGATGAAGGGGAGGGGCTTCAACAAAGCCCCTCTGAAGGCGACGCGAGCGGCCTCACCGCCGCCCGCGCTTAGCGGCCTTGCAACGCGGCGATGCGTTCCTCGAGCGGCGGGTGGGTCGAGAAGAGGGCGCCCCAGCCGCCGGGCCCGGCGCTGATGCCGGTGGCCTGCATCGACTGCGGCAGGGCGCCCGGCTGCAGTCCGCCCAGGCGCGCCAGTGCCTGGACCATCGGCTGCGGCGAACCCAGCAGCTGCGCCGAGGCGGCGTCGGCACGGAATTCGCGCCGGCGCGAGAACCAGGCCACGATCATCGAGGCGAAAACCCCGAGCACGAGCTGCGACGCCATCACCGTGACAAAGTATCCGATGCCCTGGCCGCGCTCGTTTTTCAGGATCACGCGGTCGACGATGTGGCCGATAACGCGCGACAGGAAGAACACGAAGGTGTTGACCACGCCTTGAATGAGCGTGAGCGTGACCATGTCGCCGTTGGCGACGTGGCCGATTTCGTGGCCGAGCACCGCCTCGACCTCCTCGCGCGACATCGCTTCCAGCAGCCCGGTGGACACCGCCACCAGGGCCGAATCGCGGAACGCGCCGGTGGCGAAGGCATTCGGTTCGCCCTCGTACATGGCGACTTCCGGCATGCCGATGCCGGCCTTTTCCGACAGGCGCTTGACCGTGTTCACCAGCCAGTACTGGGTGGTGCCCTCGGTGCCGTCGATCACCTGCGCGCCGGTGGACATCTTCGCCATCCACTTGGAGATCAGCAGCGAGATGAAAGCGCCGCCGAAGCCGAACAGCGCCGCGAACACCAGTGTGCCGAAGAAATTGAAGCCGTTTTGCTCCAGCATCCGGTCGACCCCAAGCACGCTGGCGACGATGGACAGCAGCACCATCACGGCAAGGTTGGTGACGATCAGAAGTACGATTCTTTTCATGTGTTTAGGGTCTCCAGTGCCATTAGATGGGGGCGAACCCCGGCAGTTCAATACTTCGCTTCCATGATCATACGCGCGCCCTTCTCGGCGATCAGGTAGGCCGGCGCGTTGGTGTTGCCCGAAGTGATGCGCGGCATGATCGAAGCGTCCACCACCCGCAGGCGCTCCACGCCGTGCACCCGCAGGCAGTCGTCCACCACGGCCAGCGGGTCGCTGCCCATCTTGCAGGTGCCGACCGGGTGGAAAATGGTTGTGCCGAGCTCGCCTGCTGCTTTTTCAAGATCTTTTTCAGAAGTAGCGGACACACCAGGTCTGAACTCTTCCGGCTCGTACTTCGCCAGCGCCTTGGACGCCATGATGCGCCGTGTGAAGCGCATGCCGTCCACCGCAACCTTGCGGTCTTCGGGCGTCGAGAGGTAGTTGAGCTTGATTTCGGGATGGGCCGCCGGGTCGGGAGACTGGATGCGCACCCAGCCGCGCGAGGTGGGCCGCAGGTTGCACACGCTCGGCGTGATCGCGGGAAAGGGGTGCAGCGGGTCGCCGAACTTGTCCAGGGACAATGGCTGCACGTGCCACTCGATGTTCGGCGTCGGCTGCGACGGATCGCTCTTGGCGAAGGCGCCCAGCTGCGATGGCGGCATGGTCAGGGGCCCGGTGCGACGCAACAGGTACTCCAGCCCCATCGCCGCCTTGCCCCACAGGCTGTTGGCCATCTCGTTCAGCGTGCGCACGTTCTTCACCTTGTACTGCATGCGCACCTGCAGGTGGTCGTGCAGGTTTTCGCCGACACCGGGAAGGTTTTGAACTGGTTTTATTTCATAACGGGTTAACAGGTCCGCGGGACCAACACCCGACAATTGTAAAATCTGAGGCGAACCGATCGAGCCGAGCGACAGAATGGTTTCGCGTTTGGCCTCCGCGAATAGCCTTTCCCCGTCCCTCAGAAATTCAAATCCCCTGGCTTGAAGATCCTTAAATCGAATTCGAGTCACAACACTATTCGTCAGTACAGTCAGATTCTTCCGGTGCATGACCGGCCTGAGGAAAGCGTTGGTCGCGCTCCAGCGCCGGCCGCGCTTCTGGGTCATCTGGAACGGCGCGCAGCCGGAGTTGTCGCCGCCGTTGAAGGATCTGATCGGCGCAATGCCGCATTCGAGCGCAGCATCGCGCCAGGCGTCGATGATTTCCCAGCGCACCCTCGGGTCTTCGATGTAAAGATCTTTTTCGACTGTCTTGAAGACGGGCAGCACGTCGTCCCAGGACCAGTCCTCGTTGCCGAGGGACGCCCAGTGGTCGTAGTCCTCCTTCTGGCCGCGCATGTAGATCATGGCGTTGATCGAGGAGCAGCCGCCCAGCACGCGGCCGCGCGCGTAATGGATCGAGCGGCCGGCGAGGTGCTCATCCGGCTCGGTCTTGTAGCACCAGTCGGTGCGCGGATTGGCGATGGTGTAGAGGTAGCCGATCGGGATGTCGATCCAGAACCAGTCGTCCTTGCCGCCCGCTTCGAGCAGCAGCACCGAGACGGCAGGATCGGCGGAAAGCCGGTTGGCGAGCAGGCAGCCGGCGCTGCCCGCGCCGGCGATGACGTAGTCGAATGCGCCGAATGGCGTCGTCATTGCTTCATTCGATCACCCGGTCGGCGCGCAGTAGCAGCGACTGCGGCACGCTGATCCCGAGCGCCTTCGCGGTCTTGAGGTTGATCACCAGCTCGAACGTGGATGGCTGCTCGACGGGCAGGTCACCGGGCTTCGCCCCTTTGAGGATCCTGTCGACATAGACGGCTGCGCGATTCATGTGCTGGCAGAAGTCAAGCCCGTAGGACATGAGTCCACCTGCGTCTACGTAGCCACGCGTTTGATAAATTGCCGGGCGGCGGATCTTTGCCGCGAGCGCCACGATCCGCGCCGCGCCGCGGCCGGTGACGGCATCAATGGGTACGATCAGTGCATCCGGTGGCGCCTTTGTCATGGTGGAGAACGCGCCTTCGATATCGCCGACGGTGTGCAGTGCATGCGGTTCGATGGTCACGCCCAGGGTCCGCCCTGCCGCATGCAGCACCTGCAGCTCGACCACCTTCCCTGGATTGGCCGGGTCGTAGAGGAAGGCGACGCGGGACGCTTTCGGTGCCAGCGCCCTGGCGAATTCCAGAAGCTTGCTGGTGGTTGCCGGCAGGAAGTTGGAGATACCAGTCACGTTTGCTTCCGGTCGAGGCAGATTCGTTACTATCCCGCTGGCCACCGGATCGCTGACAGTCGCGAATACCACGGGTACGTCCCGCGTCGCGCGCTGCATCGCTTGGGCAGCGGCGGTCCCGATGGCGACGATCAATTCCGGTTTCAGCCCGATCAGTTCCTGGGCGAGCGCGGGCAACTGTTCAAGGCTGCCTTTCGGTCCGCGCAATTCAATCGCGAGGTTCCGCCCTTCCACCCGGCCGAGCGCGCTCAAGCCCTCTTTGAGGCATTTGAAAGCGAGACCCTGGCGCGGTTCTGGTTCGATAGCGAGGACGCCGATCATTCGCGAGCGACCCGCTTGCTGCGCGAAGCCGGGCAAGGGCACGATACCAAGCGCGAGAATTGCTCCTAGAGTTTCGCGTCGGTTCATGTGCCTCCCTGCACGTAGTCTACACATCGGACGCGAGGGCCGACTCAAGTAGACTGCAGCATGGACGCCGGTGTCGATCTTTTCTGGTCCTTCCGCAGCCCGTATTCCTACCTCGCGGTGCCGGGCGCGATCCGGCTCGAGAAGGATTTCAAGGTCAAAGTCAAATTCCGGCCGGTGCTGCCGCTCGCGGTGCGCGACCCGTCGTTTTTCAGTCCCGACAACCTGAAGCGCGCGAAGTACATCCGCGTCGACTACCCGCGCCGCGCCGAGATGCTAGGAATGCCGCACCAATGGCCATCGCCGGACCCGATCGTGCAGGATATGAAGACCTACAAGATCGCCGCCGAGCAGCCGTACATCCACCGGCTCACGTACCTCGGCGTCGAAGCCGAGCGACGCGGGCGAGGGCTCGCGTTCGCGCGCGAAGTCTCCGGCCTCATCTTCGACGGCACGCGCGACTGGCATCTCGGCAACCACCTGGCCGAGGCGGCAAAGCGCTCGGAGCTCGATCTCGCGTCAATGGACGCGGCCATCGCCGATCCCGCCTCGCATCGCGCCACGGTGGAGGAAAGCCAGGAAGCGCTGGCGAAGTCCGGTCACTGGGGCGTGCCGACCTTCGTCTTCGAGGGCGAGCCGTTCTTCGGCGAGGACCGTATCGATACGCTGCGCTGGCGGCTTGGAAAGCAGGCGCTGGGGCGCGCCTGAGGGCGCTACTACTTCGTCAGCTTCTCGATCAGCGGGTTGACGGGCTTGAGCTGAGCTCCGCCGCGGCTGACTTCGCCTTCTTCCTGTGCTTTCGGGGCGGGGGCCTTGTCGGCGTCCTTGCGTGCGGCCGGCTTCGGCGGTTCCGTGAACGGCATCGAGGTGACGCGATCCGCGACCGGGCCCGCGTCCTGCAGCCCCTGCTTCTCGCAGGTGATGTTCGAGTAGGTGACCCGGCGCTGGGCGTCCAGGCACTTGTACATCGTCGGCGGCGCCTGCGTCGCTTGCGCGAGGCCGGCGACAGCCCAGGACCAGAGCAACAGGAACCCCACCACTCGCATGGCGTGGATTCTACGGTAGGCCTAGCCCCGGCTGACCGTCCGTGGGTACTGTGGCTGAGCCTGCTTCGGTCGTGGCGCGGGGGCCGGCGTGCCGGTCGGCCGGCTCACGGGTCCGGGCTGCGGCGCATGGTGCGGGCGCTGAAACGGCTGCCTCTGCGGTTGCTGCTGCACGTCATCAGGCCGCTTTTGCGTCCCATGCGGATGGCGCGGGTTCTTGTTGTCTGCGCGCCGCTGGTTGTTGTGCTGCGGGCGCTGCTGGCCACGCTGCGGGCGGCGTCCCTGGCGCTGCTGTTGTGGTTCGCGCGGCTGCTGGTGCAGGGGGTTGCCCGGCTCGAAGCCTGCGATCACGCGCTGTTCCACTTTACGGTTCATAAGTTTCTCGATGTCAGTCATCAATGGGCGGTCGTCGAAGCTGACCAGGGACACCGCCTCGCCTGAGGAGCCGGCGCGGCCGGTGCGGCCGATGCGGTGTACATAGTCTTCCGGCACGTGCGGCAGGTCGAAATTGACCACGTGCGGCAGTTCCTCGATGTCCAGGCCGCGCGCGGCGATGTCGGTGGCGACCAGCACCTGCAGCTCGTTGTCCTTGAAGCGCTTGAGCACGCGCGTGCGCTGCGGCTGGCTCTTGTTGCCGTGGATGGCGTCGGCTTCGATGCCACTCTTCTCGAGCGCCTCGGCGAGGCGGTTCGCGCCGCGCTTGGTTTTCGTGAACACCAGCACCTGCTGCCAGTTGTTTTCTTTCACCAGGTGGGCGAGCAGGTCTTTCTTGCGCGACTGGTCCACCGGATGCTGCACCTGGGCGACCAGTTCCGCGGGCGTATTGCGGCGCGCGACTTCCACCAGCTGCGGGCTGTGCATGAACGTGCCGGCGAGCTTGCGGATTTCCTCCGGGAACGTGGCCGAGAACATCAGGTTCTGGCGCTGCTTGGGCAGCAGGCCGATGATGCGGCGGATGTCGTGGATGAAGCCCATGTCGAGCATGCGGTCGGCCTCGTCCAGCACCAGGATTTCGACATGGCGCAGGTCGATGGTCTTCTGCTGCACGTGATCGAGCAGCCGTCCGGGCGTCGCGACGACAATGTCCACGCCGCGGCGCAGGTCCTGGATCTGCGGATTGATGTTGACGCCGCCGAAAATGGTGATCGAGCGCAGCGGCTTGTACTTGCCGTAGACGCGCACGCTCTCCTGCACCTGCGCCGCGAGTTCGCGGGTCGGCACCAGGATCAGGCAGCGAACTGTCCGGCCCGCGCCTTTCTTGTTGAGGATCTCGAGCAGCGGCAGCGTGAAGCCGGCGGTCTTGCCAGTGCCGGTCTGCGCGGCGGCGAGCAGGTCGCGGCCGCTGAGGACGACGGGGATGGCTTGCGCCTGAATCGGGGTGGGTACGGTATAGCCCTGCTCGGACACAGCACGGAGCAGCTCGGCCGACAGGCCAAGGGTATTGAACGACGTAGTAATGGTATTTCTCCTGAACGATCGGCCTGGGAGGGTTCACACCTCCAACCGGTTCAGGCAGAAACGACTAAAAGTAAGCTAACCGGATGACGCTAAAAGGAAACTACAGGTCGAATTATACACCATCAAGTGCCGCCCAGCAGCTTTTCCGCCTGCCGCATGACCCTCGTAGCTGCGGCCTCGTCATAGAGGAGGCCGCCGGACCTCGCTGCCACGCGCGCGCGCGTGGCAGTGCGGCTCAGGGGTTCGAGTTCGACCTCGACTTCGTTGTTGCCCTTTCTGGCCTTGAGAACTTCGCGCCCGCCGCGCACTTCGATGGCGGAGATCATCATGCCCATGCTCGCGAAGGTCGAGATGAAGGCCGGCTTGACGCGCGCCATGGGAGCCTCGAACGTGCGCTCGCTCGGCGTGGTCCCGCCCAGCGAAGCGCAGCCTACAATGAGGCTCAACGCGATGAGGCAGACGAATTTCATTGCCCCACTGTAGCTGCAATATCGCCGCACTGACAGTGTCGCCGAGGCACGTCGGAATCCGCGGCTTTGCACTGCTGGCCTTGCTGGGGGCGCTCTGCGCTTGCGACCCGTCCGTACGCGACAGGGAAGCCAAGCCACCCGCAGCGCAGGAGAAAGTGGCTGCGGCGCCGCTGTCGCAACAGCAGGTCGACGAACTATCCGGGCTGTGCGAGAAAACGTCGCGCGAACAGTTTCGCCGCGCCTGGAAGGACGGCAGCGAAACCACCGTGGAGGGGAAAACCACGGCCGCATTCAGGCATTACTACAACCAGAGGCTGAGCACGTGTTTCTACCTCCTGTCCCTTAATTCCGGCAGTACGCGCAGGAAAATGCTCTACGACGTCAACGGCGGCGAGCTCTATGGTGAATATCTCGGCCCCGCGACCGTGGAGTCGCCCCAGGCCAGTTTCCCGAAGACCTGCAGGGTTGAAAGCTTCTACTGCGCCTCCGGCGGAGAATGGGATGTGCTCGTGCGGCCGTACATGGAGGACTAGCTTGAAAGTCGGCATTGACCTTGGCGGCACCAAAATCGAGCTGATCGCGCTCGACGCATCTGGTCACGAGGTGCTGCGAACTCGCGTCCCCACGCCGCAGGGAAATTACACGGCGACAGTCGGCGCCGTGATTTCGTTGATAGGAAATGCAGAAAACAAATTGAAAGCAAAAGCAAGTGTCGGCATTGGTATTCCCGGCGCGCTGTCCCTGGTCACGGGGCGCGTGAAGAACGCCAACTCAACTTGTCTGAACGGCAATGACTTGAAGGGCGATCTGGAGAAAGCGCTCGGCAGGCAAGTCAGGATCGCCAACGATGCCAATTGCTTCGCGCTTTCGGAAGCGGTGGATGGAGCGGGCAAGGGTGCGGCAGTGGTGTTTGGCGTCATCCTCGGCACCGGCGTCGGCGCAGGGATCGTGGTGCGCGGTGAAGTACTGACGGGCCCGAACGCGATTGCCGGCGAATGGGGCCACAACCCGCTGCCGCTGCCGCGTAAAGAAGACCTGCCTTTGCCCGACTGCTACTGCGGGCGAAAAGGGTGCATCGAGGCCTACCTGTCGGGTCCGGCGCTGCAGAGGGACGGGGAGAACCTTGATAGATATGAAGAACGCCTGGCGCGAGCGTTGGCAGGGGTGATCAACATCCTCGATCCGGACGTGATCGTGCTGGGCGGGGGAATATCCAACCTTCCGCGGCTGTATGCCAAGGTGCCGGTACTCTGGCAGCCTTACGTCTTCTCGGACCATGTGGCGACGAGGCTGCTGCCTCCAATGCATGGGGATTCCAGCGGCGTGCGCGGCGCGGCATGGCTCTGGGGACGCTATGCAGTGAATTCAAAAGGAACAACTGCATGAAAAAGACGATCGCGATGTCCGTAATGCTGGCTCTGGCACCCGCGGCGCAGGCAGCCGATATCGAGGCGGGCAAGGCCAAGGTCGCGGAAGTCTGCGCCGCCTGCCATGGCGCCAACGGGGTGAGCGTAAGCGACACCATCCCCAATCTGGCGGGCCAGCACGCCGCCTACTTCGCTTCGCTGCCCGGGGCGACGGGTCCCACCGCCAAATCGGCGCAGTTGCCGCATGTCTCTAAATCGAGTCTGACCTTCCCCGAAGGCTTCAAGGACTCGTTCGTGAAGTACCACAGCATCAATTTTCCGGCGACCAAACAGGTACGCTACTACTACGCCAACAAGGCGGCGGTAGAGGCGGCGAAGGCTAGCAAGCCGCTGCCCGACGGCTCGTACCTGATCGCGGAGGTCTACGCTGCGAAAGTGGACGCCGCCGGCAAGCCGGTCAGCAGCAGCGACGGCCTCTACGTGGCGGATAAACCACTCTTCTACACCGGGATGGGCACGGGCGCGGGCTGGGGCAACGGCATTCCGGAACCGCTGCGCAACGGCAACTGGAACTACGCGGTCTTCACGCTGGACAAGAAAGCGCGTCCCGGCGTGAACCAGGCCGAATGCCTCGCCTGCCACAAGCCGCTCGACAGCGTGAGCTATACCTTCACGATCAAGGAACTCGAGGGCGCGAAGTAGCGCAACGAAGTAGATGCAGGAGAAAAGGGGCTACGGCCCCTTTTTTACGCGAGGCACCGTCGGGATATCATAGCCCGCGCATGGAATCCACCGCCGCACTGAAGCCCGGCCTCACCGGCCGCACCGAACTGGTGGTCGGCGAGGAGCACACCGCACCACGCGTGGGCAGCGGCAAGGTGCACGTGCTGGCGACGCCGGTGATGATCAACCTGTTCGAGGCGGCGGCGCTTGCGGCGATCGAGCAACTGCTGCCGCCGGGCTACCAGAGCCTCGGCACGATCCTCAATGTCCGGCACATTGCCGCGACGCCGGTAGGGATGAAGGTTTTTGCGGAAGCGAAAGTACTGGAAGTGAAGAACAGGACAGTGCACTTCGCCCTGCAGGCGAAAGACGAAAAGGAGTTGATCGGCGACGGTACGCACGAACGCGTGGTCGTCAACGTCGCCAAATTCGACCAGCGCGTCGCGCGCAAGCTCGCGCCCCGGCATGAAAACTGACGCGGTCGTCCTCGGCGCCGGCATGGTCGGCGTCAGCGTGGCGCTGCACCTGCAGGCGCGCGGGCGCGATGTGGTGCTGCTCGACCGGCGCGGCGTGGCGGAGGAGACCTCGTTCGGCAACGCCGGCCTGATCCAGCGCGAGGGCGTCGTGCCCTACGGCTTTCCGCACGATTTCGGCGCGCTGTTCCGTTACGGCCTGAACCGCACCATCGACGCGCACTATCACCTTTCGGCGCTGTTCGACCTCGCGCCGTTCCTGTGGAAGTACTGGCGCCATTCGCGCCGCGACCGTCACGCCGAGATCGCGCGCCTGTACTCGCGCCTGATCGAGCACTGCGTCACCGAGCACGACGCGCTCGCGCGCGAGGCCGGCGCGACGCAGCTGATACGGCGCAAGGGCTGGATGCGCGTTTTCCGCACCGCGCGCGAACGCGATCTGCGCTTCGCCGAAGCGGCGGCCTGGCGTGCGGAATTTGGCGTCAATTTTTCTACCTTGGATGAAAAAGAACTGCAGGAGAAGGAACCTCATCTCAACCCTCTACTCGTGGGCGCGCTGCACTGGACCGATCCCACCAGCGTGACCGATCCGCAGGGCCTGGCGCTCGCGTATCTCAAGCTGTTCGAGAGCCGCGGCGGCCGGTTTGTGCAGGGAAATGCCCTCTCCTTGCGGCAGGAAAGCGACGGCTGGTCGGTACGCACCGCGGAAGGCCCGCTGCAGGCGGGCGCGGCGGTGGTGGCGCTCGGGCCCTGGGCTGACATGGTGACGCGCGCGCTTGGCTACGACCTGCCGCTGGCCGTGAAGCGCGGCTACCACATGCACTACCGCGCCGCAGGCAAGGCGATGCTCAATCACCCGGTGCTCGACACCGAGCGCGGCTACATGCTCGCGCCGATGCAGCGCGGCATCCGTCTCACCACGGGCGCCGAGTTCGCGCTGCGCGATGCGATCCGCACCCCGGTGCAACTGGGCCGCGCCGAGCCGCTTGCGCGCGAGCTGTTTCCGCTCGCCGAGCGCCTCGACACCGAGCCGTGGATGGGCGCGCGCCCCTGCACGCCGGACATGATGCCGATCATCGGCAGGGCGCCGCGCCACGCCAATCTCTGGTTCGCTTTTGGCCACGCGCACCACGGCCTGACGCTGGGGCCGGTGACAGGCCGCCTGATTGGCGAGATGATGACGGGCGAGACGCCGTTCATCGATCCGACGCCGTATCGGGCCGAACGCTTCCAGGGATAGCTCGACATGCCATCTTTTTCCGGACGAGTCATAGCGATCACCGGCGCGTCGGAAGGCATCGGCGCCGAACTCGCGCGCCAGGTCTCAGGGAAAGCGGTCTGGCTGGCGCTCGCGGCGCGCAACCTGGAGAAACTCGAGGCCGTGGCCGCCGACTGCCGTGCGCGCGGCGCCGAAGCGGTCGCCATCCGCTGCGACGTCAGCGTGGAAGCCGATTGCCGCAACTTCGTCGAGACCGCCGCCCGCAAATACAGCTCGATCGACATCCTGGTCAACAACGCCGGCGTCTCGGGCCACGCTAATTTCGCGGACGTGAACGATTTCGCCTGGTACGAAACGATGATGCGCGTCAACTACATGGGCAGCCTGTACTGCACCAGCTACGCTCTGCCGCACCTGAAAAAACGCCGCGGCCAGATCGTCGCCATCTCCAGCCTCGCCGGCAAGGTGGGGATTCCCGGCCGCACAGCCTACAGCCCCACCAAGGCGGCGCAGGCATTGTTTTTCGAGGCCCTGCGCCTGGAGCTGCAGGAAAGCGGCGTCGACA
>CAZTSJ010000104.1:0-2694 GCA_964616875.1 uncultured Bordetella sp.
GTGGCCTTCTGTAATGATAGAGGACTGCACCCGGTGAGCACCGCCGTGGCGTGGGTCGGCGCCCACCCGGCGATCACCGCGCCCATCGTCGGCGCGCGCAACCTCGAGCAACTGCAGGACTCGCTCAATGCGGTGCGCATCGAGATGACGCCTGCGCTGCGCGCCGAAATCGCCGCGCTCTCACCCACGCCGGCCCCGGCCACCGACCGGCTGGAAGAGCTCAAGCCCGCGAAAGCCTAGGAGGCCGGATATTTCCTGCGCAATTCGGCAACCTGGGCGGGTGTGAGGCAGCGAACCTTCTCTGCCCGCAGCAGCAGGAAGAGCTTCGCCGTCGCCTCCAACTCCTCGACTGCGTCAGCGGCCGCCGACAGCGACGAGCCCGCGACCACCGGGCCATGGTTGGCGAGCAGCACGGCGTGGTGCTTGCCGGCGAAGTTCCGCACCGCCTGAGCGAGCGCCATGTCGCCCGGCGCGTAGTACGGCACGAGCGGCAGGCTGCCGATGCGCATCACGTAATAGGCGGTGAGCGGCGGCAGCACGTCGGCGGGATCCACGCCTTCCAGCACGGAGACCGCAACTGAATGCGTCGAGTGCAGGTGCACCACTGCCGCGTTCTTCGCGCGCTCCTCGTACATCGCCAGATGCAGGAAGGCTTCTTTCGAGGGCGCGTCGCCGGAAACCAGGTTGCCCTTCCAGTCGAGTTTCGACAGGCGCGCCGGATCGAGCCGGCCGAGGTTCGAGCCGGTGGGTGTGAGCAGCCAGCCGTCGTCGCATTTCGTGCTCACGTTGCCGGTGGAGCCGTGCGTCAGGCCGCGCTCGTAGATGGAGGCGCCAAGGCGGCAGATGTCTTCCCGCAACTTCGCTTCGCTCATCTCTGCATTCCCAGGGCCTTGTCGAAGAAATCCACTGTGCCGAAGTTACCCGATTTGAGGGCAAGGGCGAGGCGCGGTTCGCCCAACGACTGGGTCCACGGCACGCCCGGATCGATTTGCGGGCCGATTTTCAGGCCGCGCACGCCGAGCGCATTGACCACAGCGCCCGAGGTTTCGCCTCCGGCCACCACCAGGCGGCGCACGCCCTGCCCCACCAGGCCGCGAGCGATTTGCGCCAGGCACTGTTCCACCAGCTCGCCCGCGCGCTGCGCGCCGAGCCGCGCTTGCGCCTTGCGCACTGCGTCGGGATTGGCGGTGGCGTAAACCAGTACTGGCCCGGCCGCCAACAATGGTTTTGCCCACGCGAGCGCAGCGGCGGCAAGATCCGCGCCGTCGGCGAGCTGCAGCGGGTCAATGCGAAACGACGGCCGTGCCTTCATCCAGTCCGCCACCTGCGCGTTGGATTGCGCCGAGCAGCTGCCGGAGAGCACCGCGGCGTGGCCGCCCACTGCGGGAAATGCGGCGTCGCCGCCCCTGCGAATGCCGAAGTTCGCGGGCAAGCCCATGGCGATGCCCGAGCCGCCCGTGAGCAGCGGCAGTTCCGCGCAAGCGGCGCCGAGCGCGAGCAGATCCTCGTCCGCGACCGCATCCACGACTGCATAGGCATGGCCTGACTCCTTCAGCTTCGCGAAGGCATCGCGCATGGCGATGGCACCCTGGCGCACCGTCGGCAGGGAAACGAGGCCAACTTTGCGTTTCGTCTGGCGGCCGAGCACCCGCGCGAGATTCGCGTCGCGCATCGGCGTGAGCGGATGGTCCTTCATCGGTGAGTCGGAGAGCAGCTGCTCGCCGACGAACAGGTGCCCTAGGTAGACGGTGCGCTTGTTGGTCGGGAAGGCGGGACAGGCGACCGTGAAGGGCGCGCCCATGGCATCGAGCAGCGCGTCCGCGACCGGTCCGATATTGCCCGCGTCCGTGGAATCGAACGTGGAGCAGTACTTGAACAGGATCTGCCGCGCGCCCTGCTTGCGCAGCCAATCGAGCGCCGCGAGCGAATGCGCCACCGCCTCCGCGGCCGGCGCGGTGCGCGATTTCAGCGCCACCACCACCGCGTCGGCATCGACCTGCCCCAGTCCCGCGGGCACGCCGATCACTTGCACCGTGCGCATGCCGGCGTTCTGCAGCATCAGCGCGACATCGGTCGCGCCGGTGAGGTCGTCAGCAATGCAGCCGAGATACATCAGCGCATCACTCGGGATTGAAGCCGGCAACCTCGATGCGGCGCCCCTCGGCATGCGAGGCGTAGACCGCTTCGAGCAGTTTCATGTTGGCGAGGTAATCGCGGCCGGAATTCTCAAGAGGGGTCCTTTTCAATAAATGATTCACCACATGCGCCTGTAGCGCGTCGCAGGCGCCGCCGCCGAAGGTGTCGTCGCGGCCGCGGTCGTAGCGGTGCTCCGTTTCGTCCTTCTGGTGCGGCTTCCACCACAGGCGCGCCTCGCCGTCCAGGCGCAGTACGCCCGCGGAACCCTCCATCCAGCACTCGCCCATGGTGCGCCGGGGATTCTGCGCCACGTGATCGTTGAGGCGGTTGCCGTCGAAAAGCCCTGTGGCGCCGCCCTCGAACTCGAACACGATGTAGCCGGCGTCCTCGCCAGCAATGACCGGATTCAGCTTGCGCAGCCGCGCCGTTACCGCGGTGACTTCGCCCATCAGGTAGCGGAAGGTATCGATGAGGTGGATCGCGGTTTCGAACACGAGGAAGCGTTCCATGCCCTGGAAGTACGGCTGCCGCTCGAGGTAGGCGCGCGGCCCCTGCCCG
>CAZTSJ010000105.1:0-21058 GCA_964616875.1 uncultured Bordetella sp.
CTCAGGATCCAATGCTTTTTCGAGGATTGCTAGAGACCGACGTAAGAGTTGCCCCGCCTCCTCGTAGCGGCCGAGGCTGAAGTAGAGCGCTGCGAAGTTATTAATCACTATCGCCACGCTTGGATGATCTGGGCCGACGGATTTCTCGCGGATCATCAACGCCCGCCTATATAGCGGCTCAGCCTCCGCGTAGCGTCCTTGCGCTCGATACAGTAGACCCAGATTGTTGAGAGTGACAGCGAGTCGCAGGTCGGACTCGCCAAATACCTCGGCTTCCTGGCGCGCGGAGTTGAGGTTCGTTTCTGCTATGGCGTAGTCGCCCCTCTGGTACGCAGCCACGCCGGTGTCCATATGCGCTTTCCACTCTGCTTCACCGGCACCTGCCTTATCGAGAAAAAGCAGCGCAAGCGCCAGCATCAGCGTGCTAAGCGTCCGGATTGATAGTATCTGCATAGAGTTCTTCCGTTTACAGCCTACACCCTGGCGCATCGTCGAGCATGGGATCGCGAAACAGCGGTAAGCCTACAATCGTGCCGTGATCGATCGAGCGGGATACTCGTTTTCAGTCAAATCCGAAGCGGAGTTGCTTCACTATTCTGGTCTATTCCGATTGGCGGACGGGTGAATAGGACTCTCGATCAAGTGAGCCGAAAGGCAGTCCTCGTCGCGGCTTCGCTGGATCGTAGGGACCGCCTTGCGCTAGTGCGGCGTATTTCGCAATTTGAATACCTGGTTCCGCGTTTTACAGTTTTCTGGCATTAGAATCCCCGTATGAAATTCGGACATGGCTACAAGGGGCGGCTTGAGGACGCCCGGATGTTGACGGGCAAGGGACGCTACGTCTCCGACTGGAGCCTCCCGGGCCAAGCCTGCGGCCACTTCCTGAGATCCGACCGGCCGCACGCGAAGATTTTGTCGGTCGACGCGTCCGCCGCGCTTGCCATGCCCGGCGTGATCGCCGTGATCACGGGCAAGGAACTGGTTGACGCGGGCCTGAAGCCGATCCCGGCAGCCGCGCCGTTCAAGTGGCGCGACGGCTCCGAGCAGCGGCCGGCGTTGCGCCTTTCGCTGGCGCACGAAGTGGTGCGCCACGTCGGAGAGCCCGTCGCGCTGGTGGTTGCTGCAACGGCGGCGCAGGCGCAGGACGCGGCCGAAGCGGTCGCGGTGGACTACCAGGAGCTGCCGTCGGTGACCACCGCCGAGCAGGCGCTCGCCAATGGCGCGCCGCAGCTGCACCCGGGCGCGCCCGGCAACCTGGTGCTCGACTTCGAAGGCGGGGATGCGGCGGCGACGGCGGCGGCTTTTGCGCGCGCGGCGAAAGTCGTGAAGCTGCGCGCCTACCACTCGCGCGTGGTCGGCAATCCCATGGAGCCGCGCGCGGCGATGGGCTCCTACGATGCCGTCAAGGACATGTACTACCTGCACGGCACCACGCAGGGCGTAGGTCCGATGCGCGGCCAGCTCTCGGCGGTGCTCGGCGTGGCGCCGGAAAAGATGCGCGTGGTGGCCGAGGAGGTGGGCGGCGGCTTCGGCGTGCGCTTCAATGCCTACCCGGAATACGGCGCCTTGCTGTACGCGGCGAAGAAGCTCGGGCGCCCGGTGAAGTGGATCGGCACGCGCTCGGAAGTGTTCCTCGGCGACGAGCAGGCGCGCGACATCGTGCACACGGGCGAGCTGGCGCTCGATGCCGGCGGGCGCATCCTCGGCATGCGCTTCGACTACCTTTCCAATCTTGGCGCCTATGTGGTCTTTACCGGCGCGGTGGTCAATACCATTGGCCTGGTGAACGTGAACTGCGGCGTCTACGACGTGCAGGCCGTGCATGTACGCGGCCGGCTGGTGCTGACCAACACCGTGCCCACCGCCGCGTACCGCGGCGCCGGCCGGCCGGTGGCGTCCTACGCGCTGGAGCGCCTGATCGACGAGGCGGCGCACGAGCTGGGCCTCGACCCGGCCGAATTCCGCCGCCGCAACATGATCCCGAAGGCGAAGATGCCCTACAAGCTGGTCGGCGGCTTTGAATACGACTGCGGGGATTTTGCGGGGGTCATGAACAAGGCTCTTGGGCTTTCAGATTGGTCCGGTTTTCCCGCCCGGAAAAAACAGTCGAAAGCAAACGGCCGACTGCGCGGCCGCGGCATCGCCACGTACATCGAGATGACGGCGCCCGGCGGCTTCGCGCCCTACGACCAGGCGCACATCACCTGGGACATGGACGGTGCGAATTTCACCGGGATTACGCTGCGCACCGCGTCGCACAACCACGGCCAGAGCCACGAGACCACCTTCGCGCAGATCGTTTCCGGCGTGCTCGGCATAGCGATGGACAAGATTCGCTTGCGCACCGCCGAACCCGATTTCAACCTGACGGCGAATCCGACCGGCGGTTCGCGCACGCTGCACGGCCTGGGCAGCGCGATGTTCTCGGCGTCGCAGGAAATCGTGAAGAACGGCATGGCGCTTGCGGCCGAGGACCTGGAGAGCGCGCAAGCTGACATTGAGTTCGTTGCGGGGGCTTACAAAATCAAAGGCACGGACCGGCAGGTCAGGATCGAAGCCCTCGCAAGAAAGTTCAAAGGGAAGTTGGACCTGGACTACAAGGATCGACCGAAAGTACCCGGAACGTTTCCCAACGGCTGCCATATCGCCGAAGTCGAGATCGACCCCGAAACCGGCGAATGCGACATCGTTTCCTACGTCGCCTGCGACGACGCCGGGACCATCATCAACCACCAGATCGTCGAAGGACAGATGCAGGGCGGCATCACGCAGGGCGCGGGTCATATCTTCTCCGAGCAGGCGATTTACGACGCCTCCGGCCAGCTGCTCACCGGCAGCTTCATGGACTACGCCATGCCGCGCGCGGGCCTGGTCGGCGGCCTGACCGTGACCGATTTCGCGGTGCCGACGGCCACCAACCCGCTCGGCGCCAAGGGGGTCGGGGAGGGCGGTGTCACGGGCTCCATGCCCTGCCTCATGAACGCGGTGCTGGACGCCTTGCGCGCGGCAGGAGTACAACGCTTTGATATGCCAGCCAGCCAGCAACGCGTCTGGGCCGCCATCCAGGCGGCGCGGGCGGGCAAGCCCGAGGCGCTTGCGATCGCCGGATGAAACGCGCCTCGCTCTACAGCAGTTCGCGCCCGAGGGCGGCGGTGGCCGTGCCGGTTGCGGCGCCGACGAAGGTCAAATTCAGAACGAGACTCAGGGAATCGCTGCGCAGGCATCGCGTTCCGCTTCTCGCTGCGACGCCTGGATTGCTTGCGCTCTTCGTGGTCCTCTTCCAATGGTCCTATGTGCCGCCGCCGCAGCAGCTCACGCAGGAAGACATCGACATCGCGGTCAAGAGCGCGCTCGAAACCGTGCCCCTGCCGTCGGTTGCGACCAAGGCCGCCGAAGCCGTGCGCGGCTCGGTCGTGCGCGTGCGGGGATTCGTTGACGGCCCTGACGGCGGAGAAATGCAGTCCAGCGTCGGCTCTGGCGTCGTGATCCTCGACACCGGCGTGATCCTCACCAACATCCACGTGGTTGCCGGCGCGAAGCGCATCAGCGTCGTATTTTCCGAAGGCCTGGAGTCGGATGCCGTCGTTACCGGTACGCGGCCCGAGGACGATCTCGCGGTGCTGCAGGCGAAGACCCTGCCCGATGACCTGATGGCCGCCACCCTGCAATCGACAAGCGGCCTCGCGCCGGGCGACCATGTCACCGCGGTCGGCTTTCCTTTCGGCATCGGCCCGTCGGTGTCCTCGGGCGTGGTCTCCGGCCTGAGGCGCGATTACCGCACCCCCGAAGGCAAGCGCCTCCTGACCAACCTCATCCAGTTCGACGCCGCGGTGAATCCGGGCAACTCGGGCGGGCCACTCGTGAACGCGACGGGCGAGGTGGTCGGCATCGTCACTGGCATACTCAATCCGACCGAACAGCGCGTTTTCGTCGGCATCGGCTTCGCCGTACCCATCGAGAACGCGGCAATGGCAGTCGGCGTGCCGCCGTTCTAGCCCAGGAGCAGGCAATGGAGAAGATTCTCTACGAGGTAAAGAAAATCGTCGTCGGCCAGGACCACTTCCTGGAGCGCGTCATGGTGGCGATCCTGGCGCAGGGCCACCTGCTGGTCGAAGGCGTGCCCGGTCTTGCCAAGACGCTCACCGTGAAAACCCTGGCGCGCACGATCCACGGCAGCTTCCGCCGCATTCAGTTCACGCCCGACCTGGTGCCCGCGGACCTGGTGGGCACGCGCATCTACAGCCAGAAGACGGGCGAATTCTCCACTTCACTCGGGCCGGTGTTCTGCAATCTGCTGCTGGCCGATGAAATCAACCGCGCGCCCGCCAAGGTGCAAAGCGCGCTGCTGGAAGTGATGCAGGAGCGCCAGGTGACCATCGCGGGCGAGACGCACAAGGTGCCGGAACCCTTCCTTGTCATGGCAACGCAGAATCCGATCGAGACTGAGGGCACCTATCCGCTGCCCGAGGCCCAGGTCGACCGCTTCATGATGAAGGTGCTGGTCGGTTATCCGACCCCCGAGGAGGAGTTCGTCATTGTCGAGCGCGTGACCGGCGTCGAGAACGCGGTGTCCGCTGTGAGCAGCACCACGGAGCTCGCCGCGCTGCAACGAGATTGCCGCAAGGTCTACGTCGATCCGTCGCTGATCAAGTACGCGGTGACGCTGGCCTCCTCGACGCGCGACCCGGCGGCGCATGGCCTGCCCGAGCTGGCGAAGTTCCTGTCCTTCGGCGTCAGTCCGCGCGGACCGATCCACCTCATCGAGGGTTCGCGGGCGCTCGCCTACCTGCGCGGGCGCAGCTACGTCCTGCCGCAGGACGTGATCGACCTGGTGCCAGATGTGTTCCGCCACCGCCTGGTGCTGACCTACGAAGCGCTCGCCGAGGCGATCAGCGCGGATGAACTCGTGCACCGCTTCCTGCGGAAAATTCCGGCGCCGGAAAAGCCGCTGGAAACCCATGTCAGCGTCGCCGCGCAGTCCTGATTCCAGGCCTGAGCAGGTCCTGCGCCGTCTGGAATGGACGGTGATCCGCCGTCTGGACGGCATGCTGCATGGCGACTACCGGACCCTTTTCCGCGGCAGCGGCATCGACCTCGCCGATTTGCGCGAATACCAGTACCACGACGATGTGCGCCACATCGACTGGAACGTCACCGCGCGCATGCAGGTGCCGTACGTCCGCGAATACCACGAGGACCGTGAAGTCACCGCCTGGTTCCTGCTGGATCTCAGCCCATCGGTGGATTTCGGCTCGCAGGTCAAGAAACGCTCGCTGTCCACGGAGTTCATCACCGTGCTCGCGCGGCTGCTCACGCGCCAGGGCAACCGCGTCGGGGCGCTGTTCTACGGCGACCGCGTGGATACCGTGATCCCGGCGCGCAGCGGCCGGCGCCACGTCCTGAGCGTGCTGCACAAGCTGCTCTCGCGCCCCGAGATGCCGCGCTCAAACGGCACCGACCTGCGCGAATTCATGCGCACCGCCTTCCAGGTGATGCGGCGGCGCTCGATCGTGTTCATCGTTTCGGATTTCTTCAGTGAGACGAGCTGGGCCGAGCCCCTCGCGCATCTCGCGCTGCGCCACGAAGTGGTGGCGGTGCGGCTCTACGACGCGCTGGAGCGCGAACTGCCCGACATGGGCATGCTGGTGATGCAGGACTCGGAAACGGGCGAGCAGCTCTTCGTCGATACGCACGACAAAACCTTCCGCAGGCGCTTTGCCTCGGTCGCCGAGAGGCGCGAGCGGGAACTGCGCCTTACCCTGTCGCGCGCCGGCGTCGATTGCCTGGAACTCGCTACCGACGGCAATCTGGTCGACGCGCTTATGCGCTTCGCCGACCTGCGCAAGCGCCGCAGCCGTCTGGCTGGAGGCGGTTCGCCTGGCGGCGGTGGAGTTTTTCCCAAACACCTGGAGAAGGTGGCATGAACAACGTCATCAGCTTCGCCTGGCCGGAACTGCTCTGGCTGCTGCTGCTGCTGCCGGTACTGGTGGCCGTGTACATCCTGCTGCTGCGGCGCAAGCGCAAGTCCGCCGTGCGCTACGCCAATCTGGGCATGATCAAGGAGGCGATGGGCGTCGGCTCGAAATTCCGCCGCCACGTGCCGCCGGTGCTGTTCCTCTTCGCCATGGCGCTGCTGCTGCTCGCGATGGCGCGGCCATCGGCGACCATCACCCTGCCGACGCAGAAGCAGACTATCGTCATGGCGCTGGATTCCTCGGGCAGCATGCGCGCGAAGGATATCGAGCCGAGCCGCCTGGTCGCGATGCAGAACGCCGCCAAGCAGTTCGTCGCCGATGCCTCGCCCAAGACCAAGATCGGCATCGTGGTCTTTGCCGCCACCGCGTCCCTGGTGCAGCCGCCAACCGACGACCGCGAAGCCATCAACGCGGCCATCGACCGCATCCAGCTGCAGCGCGCCACCGCCACCGGCAGCGGCCTCATCGTTTCGCTCGCGACCCTGTTCCCGGACGCGGGTTTCGATGTCAGCTCGGCGCTCTTCGGGCGCGACGCACCGCGCAAGGCGCCCCTGGGCGAAGCGCGCAAAGACCCAAAGAAGGATTTCAAGCCGGTGGCGCCGGGTTCCTACAGTTCCGCGGTGGTCATCCTGCTGACCGACGGCCAGCGCACCACGGGTCCGGACCCGATCGAGGTCGCGAAACTGGCCGCCGACCGCGGCGTGCGCGTCTACACCGTAGGCTTCGGCACCACCTCGGGCGAGGTCATCGGCTTCGAGGGCTGGTCGTTCCGCGTGCGCCTGGATGAAGAGACCCTGAAAACCGTCGCCATCATGACCCAGGGCGAATATTTCCACGCCGGCAGCGCCGCCGACCTGAAGAAGGTCTACCAGACCCTGAATTCGCGGCTCAGCATGGAGAAAAAGGAAACCGAAGTCACCGCGCTGCTCTCGGCCGCCGCGGCGCTCTTCACCCTGCTCGCAGGCCTGCTCTCGCTGCTCTGGTTCAACCGGATCCTGTAAACGCGAAATCCACTCCTGGTTTTCGGCCGCTGATGATGTCGGCGAGGGCGCGGCCGGAGCCGCAGGCGTGGGTCCAGCCGAGCGTGCCGTGGCCGGTATTGAGGAAGAGGTTGGGGTATTTGGTGCGGCCGATGTAGGGGATGTTGCTCGGCGTCGAGGGCCTGAGGCCGGTCCAGAACTGCGCCTTTGACGGGTCGCCGGCATCTGGAAACAGCTCCATGGTGCGTTTAACGATCGCCTCGCAGCGCAACTTGTTGATGTCGAGGTTGTAGCCGGTGAGTTCCGCGGTGCCGGCGATGCGCAGGCGATCTCCCAGGCGCGAGTACACCAGCTTGTGCTCGTCGTCGGTGAGCGAGACCGACCAGGCCGCGGCCGGATTCTTCACGGGCATCGTCACCGAATAGCCCTTGAGCGGATAGATCGGCAGATCGATACCGATCGGGCGCGCGAGCAGGGGGCTGTAGCTGCCCAGCGCGAGGACGTAGGCGTCGGCGCGAAGGGTTTCGGGGGCACTGTTCTTTAGTATGTTGATGTGAGAAATTTCTTGTTTTTCAACGGATAAACCTTTGATATCAACATCAAAATCGAACTGCACTCCCTTTGCAATGCAAAGCTTCGCCACTTTCGTGGTGAATTTGTAGGCGTCGCCGGATTCGTCATCGGGAAAGTGCCAGCCCCCGGTCAGGCGGTGTCGCAGGGGCGCGAGCGCGGGCTCAATGGCAATGCACTCCTCCGCGGTTTTCATGCCGGGCTCGAGTTCGCGCCCCTCGGTATACAGAACGAGGATGCCGCGCGTCACCTGGTCGTACTGGAGGCCGGCTTCTTCGCGCAGCGCGTGCAGCGACGCGCGGCTGTACTGCCCCAGCCGGACCAGTTGCGCCGCGTTGGCGCGAAAGCGTGCCGGGGTGCACTCGCGCAGGAACTGCAGGCCCCAGCGCCACTGGGCGAGGTCGGCGCGCAGCCGGAAGAGCAGCGGCGCATCCTCCCGGAACATCCACTTGAGGGCATCAAGCGGTGCGCGGGGGCTCGCCCAAGGTAGCGCGTGGCTGGCCGAGATCTGGCCGCCGTTGGCGAAACTGGTTTCGAGGCCCGGCCCCTCGCGCCGCTCGAGCACCTGCACGTCGTGGCCGGCCTGCCTGAGGTACCAGGCGGCAGTGACGCCGACCACGCCCGCCCCCAGGACGGCGATTTTCATTTAAACGGAGGTTCTTCCCACCACGGATAGAACGCGGGCATATCGGTGCTCGGCTTCATGCTGAAGCGCGCCGGTCGTTTTTCCTTGAACGCAGCGATGCCCTCGCGCACGTCCGCGGAGGCGCCCATGGCGAAAATGCCGCGCGAGTCCACCTTGTGCGCCTCCATCGGGTGGTCGGCGCCCGCCATGCGCCAGAGCATCTGGCGGGCGAGGGCGACCGCGACCGCGGAGGTGTTGTCCGCGATCTCGCGCGCCAGCGCCTGCGACACGGGAAGCAGTTCTTCGGGGGCGACCACGCGCGAGACGAGCCCGCCCGCCAGCGCTTCGTCGGCGCCGAAGACGCGGCCGGTATAGAGCCATTCGGCGGCGCGGCTCAGCCCCACCACCTTGGGCAGGAACCAGCTCGAGCAGGCTTCGGGCACGATGCCGCGGCGCGCGAAAACGAAGCCGAACTTCGCCGCGCTGGAGGCGATGCGGATGTCCATCGGCAGCGTCATGGTGACGCCGACCCCGACGGCAGGGCCGTTGATCGCGGCGATGACGGGTTTTTTCAGGGCATACACGGCGAGGGAAACGCGTCCGCCGCCGTCCCGGTGGTCTTCCCGGCCGGCGTCGTCGCGTTTTGCATAGTCGAACGTGCTGGCGCCGCCGGAGAGGTCGGCGCCGGCGCAGAACGCGCGCCCGGCGCCGGTGACGATCACCACGCGCACCGCGTCGTCGGCATCGGCGCTCGCGAATGCCTCTATCAGCTCGTCGCGCATGCGCCTGGTGAAGGCGTTGAGCTTGTCGGGGCGGTTGAGGGTGACCGTGGCGACGCGGTCTTTCACTTCATAAAGAATGTCCTGGGTGTCCATGGGCGCAATTTTATGCCCGCGCAGTCCGCGCACTACAATTGGGCATGTCACAGAAGGACAGATTGAGCGACACCGGGCGGTTCATCCAGAAGATGGACGGCGAGCTGCTGGGTTGGGAGCAGCCGGCTGCACGCCTGCGCGAGGCGCTCGAATACGATCATTTTCGTCTTTACGCGCAGCCGATCGTGACCCTCGGGAAGGAAAACCCGTCGGAAAACGCTGTTGCCGGCGGCATCGCGATGGCGGAGGTCCTGGTGCGCCTGCGCGAGGAGGAGACGCGCATGCTGCCGCCGGGCGATTTCCTGCCTGCCTTCGAGCATTACAAGATGATGGGCGAGCTCGACCGCTGGGTGCTGCGCAGCGCGCTACGGCGGCTGGAGCAGGGCGGCGCCGTCAAGCGCCTGAGCATCAACGTTTCCGGCCAGACCATCGAGGAGCCGGGTTTCGCGCCGTTTGTCGCGGTGCAGCTGCGCCTGGCTTCCCTCGATCCGGCCTCGCTGGTGATCGAAATCGACGAAAACGACGCCATCGACCGGCGCCAGGGGGCCGAGCGCTTCGCCGCCGAGATGAAGAACATCGGCTGCCGGCTGCTGCTCGACGGCTTCGCGCGCCGCTCGGTGTCCTTCGAGCCGCTCAAGGCGCTGCTGGTGGACTACGTCAAGGTGGATGGGACGATCGTGCGCAACATCCTGCGCAGCGCCAGCGCCGCGGCGAAGCTCAAGGCGATCGTGCGCGTGGGCGAAGTGACCGGGGTGGGCGTGATCGCCGAGTGCGTCGAAGAGGAGGCGATCCTGCAGAACCTCGGCGCCCTCAAGGTCGGCTATGCGCAGGGATTCGGCGTGCGCAAACCCGAACCGATCGAAGAATTATTCAAAACCTGACCGGAGCGGCGACATCAAAGTTGCACGGATCGTCGTTATGGGGTATTAATCGTATCCGTGCTCACCACCAAAACTCGCAGCGTTGCCTAGTTCAAGGCCAATCGTTGCGTTTCGATTTTCTTCTTCTGTAGTTTCCCGCTTTCTGAATTCAAAGCGCCGCGGCTTGCCCCGGCGCCTGAATCGCTCGTGCTTCCGATCTGGAAAGTGCGGGCGTGATTGTCTCTCCAACCCTTAAAGGAGTACCCCATGGCGAAGAAAAAAGCCAAGAAAAAAGGCAAAAAAAAGAAGTAGTTAGCTCTGCGGATAGCCCGGGCGACCGGGCTATCCGCAGGTTCTGAGCGCGCTCAGTTCACGCGCCGCGTTCGCCCCCTCCAGTAAGGCTCCCGCAACACCCGCTTGAGGATTTTTCCGGTCGGGTTGCGTGGAATCGTTGCCATGAAATCCACCGAGCGCGGGCATTTGAAATGCGCGATGCGCTGGCGCATGAAGCCGATAATTTCCTGTTCGGTGGCGCCGGCGCCGCGTTTCAGCACCACGCAGGCCTTGACCGCCTCGCCCCACTGCTCGTCCGGCACGCCGATCACGGCGCCGTCGGCCACCGCGGGGTGCTGCATCAGCGCGTTCTCGACTTCGGCCGGGTAAATGTTCTCCCCGCCCGAGACGATCATGTCCTTGATGCGGTCGTGCAGGAAGACGTAGCCGCCGCGCAGGTAGCCGGCGTCCCCCGACCGGAACCAGCCCCCCACAAAAGCTTCGTCCGTGGCTCTGGTGTTGGACCAATAGCCTTTCATATTCTGGGCCGAGCGAATCCATATCTCGCCGACCTCCCCCTGCGCGCAGTCGCGCCCGGCGGTGTCCACCACGCGCAGCTCGACGCCGTCGATCGGCTTGCCGGCCGAGCGCAGCAGCTCGCGCTTCGGCCCCTCCGGGTCGTGGTCCTCGGGGGGCAGGCAGGTGACGGCGCCGGTGGTCTCGGTCAGGCCATAGACCTGCATGAAGCGGCACTTGAAGGTGCGCATGGCGTCGATCAGCACTTTTTCGGAGATCGGCGAGGCGCCGTAGGAAATGCCCTTCAGCGACGAGTAGTCGGCCCGGTCCGCGCCTGGCACCTGCAGCATGAACTGGATCATGGCTGGCACGAGGAAGGAATGGGTGATCCGGTGCTCGGCGATCGACGCCACCACCGTCGCCGGATCGAAATCGGGATAGAGCACGCTCATGCCGCCCTTGGAAGCGGTGAGTAGCGCAACACCGACGCCGGCGATGTGATACGTGGGCAGGGCGTTCAGCATCACGTCGGGCGCGCCGTGATAGCCGATCGCGGAGGGCACCGCGTCCATCATGCCTGCGGTCAGATTGCGGTGCGTCAATTCGACCCCTTTCGGCAGCCCGGTCGTGCCCGAGGAATATAGTTGCAGCGCCGTTTCGTTTTCCTGCGCCGCTCTGTCCTCTGCCAGCGGCTCGAACTCCCGGTACCACGCGGCGAAGCGCTCGGTAAGCAGCGCGTACCTGATGCCTGGCGCCTTTATCTCCTTGAAATTAGGCTCAAAAACGGCATCCACGAGCATGAACCTGGCGTTGCCGTGGTTGACGATGTATTCGATTTCTGGCGGCGCGAGGCGCCAATTGACCGGCATGCATACCGCGCCCAGCTTGTTGGCGGCGAGCACCAGCGTGACGCAATCGGCAGTGAACTTGGTCAGGCAGGCGACGCGATCGCCCGCGCCGATGCCGAGGCTCTTGAGTCCCTGCGCGATCCGGCTCGAGGCTTCGTCGATCTGGGCGAAGCTCCAGGTCCGCCCCGGCGTCCAGTAGGCGATGCGCTCGCCGGATTCGCGCGCGTGGCGCCGGATCGTGTCAGGGACCGTTGCCATGCGCGCTC
Organism: uncultured Bordetella sp.; assembly: GCA_964616875.1. Classification (GTDB taxonomy): domain Bacteria; phylum Pseudomonadota; class Gammaproteobacteria; order Burkholderiales; family SG8-39; genus RBG-16-66-20. The sequence continues at coordinate 11,789 of CAZTSJ010000105.1, forward strand.
AGACGACCCGCTTGCTCATCAGTTGGCCGTGATGCCTTTTGCCTTGATGAGTTTTGAGAAACGGTCGACCTCGGCGGCGAGGAACCTTCCCGCTTCCTCGGGCGTGCTCTGGAAGGGCTCAAAGCCCTGCTGCTGGAACTTGCCGCGCAGCTCCTGGCTGTTGAGGGCGCCTCGCAACGCGGCACTGAGGCGGGAGACGACCGGCTGGGGCGTGCCGGCGGGGGCGAGCAGCGCGAGCCACTGCGTGAATTGGAAGTCCTTGATGCCTGCTTCGCGCAGCGTCGGCACCTCCGGCAGGAGGGAGGAGCGCGTCGTGTCGGTGACAGCGAGTGCGCGCAGCGTACCGGCCTTGATGTGCGGCAGCGCCGCCGAGAGCGTCGGGAAGCTCATGTCCACTTGCGCCGCGAGCGTGTCGAGCAGCGCCGGACCGCCGCCACGGTAGGGCACGTGCAGGATAAAGGTGCCGGTGGCGTCCTTGAACATTTCGGCGCAGAAATGGAACGTCGTGCCGACGCCCGCCGAGGCGTAGCTCAGCCTGCCGGGGCTCGCGCGCGCCAGGCGCACCAGGTCTTCCACCTTCGCCGCCGGCACCTTGGGGTGGACCACGAGCACGTGTGGCCCGGTCGCCACCATGCCGATCGGCGCGAAGTCCTTGATCGGATCCCAGCCGAGCTTGTCGAACAGGCTCTTGTTGGTCACCAGCGGGATGGTATTGAGCACCACCGTGTAGCCGTCCGCTGCCGCGCGCGCCGCGGCCTCCATGCCGATATTGCCCGAGGCGCCGGAGCGGTTGTCGATGATGATGCGGGCGTTGAGCTCCTTGCCGAGCGGCTCGGCGATGAGGCGCCCCATGATGTCCACGCTGCCACCGGGCGGGAAAGGTGCGATCAGGCGAATCGGCTGGCTGGGATAGGTCTGCGCAGCGGCCGGGAGTGCCAATGCGAGCCCGACGACAGCGATGAGAGCTCGTGAAAGCAGCGCAATTTTCATGGCAGAAATATTAGCGGTAATGCTGCCGCTGCGGCGCGAAGCGGCAGGCAGTCTCACGCTTCTTGCAAATGCATACGATCATATGCATACTGGGGCTTGTGACGCTCACGTGGGACGAAGCCAAGCGGCAAGCCAACGTCGCGAAACATGGACTCGACTTTGCCGACGCCGCAAAGGTGTTTGCGGGGCCGATGGTTCTATTTGAAGACGACCGGGCCGATTATGGCGAACAGCGCATGATCGGCATCGGGCTGCTTGAGTATCTGGTCGTTCTCATCGTCCATGTGGAGAGCGACGAAACCATTCACATCATTTCAATGCGAAAGGCAGACGGCGATGAAACGGACATCTACTACCAGAATGTCGGCTACTTCTGACGATGACGCACCGAAGCTGACGCAAGCGCACTTTGATCGCGCCAGGTTCCGCGTCGGCGGACGTGACGTCAATCGCGCCGAGTGGCAGTCGGCGGCACGTGCGCGCGTCGGCAAGCAGCGCATCAGCATCATGCTCGATACGCCTGTCGTCGAGCACTACAAGGCGGTCGCCGGCGAGCGCGGCTATCAGACCCTCATCAACGACACCTTGCGCCGTGCTGTTGAAGGCGAACACTTCGTGGCGGATATGCGGTCCGTCATTCGCGAGGAATTGACGCGTTTGGGGAGCAAGCGGAAATAGCATGCCCGTCGTCTGCCTTGCCCCGTTCGACGCTGCCGACTATCTGCGTGATAGCGCGGCGATGGCGACATTTCTCAACGCAGCGCTGGAAGATCGCGATCCCGAGGTCTTTCTGCAAGCGGTACGCACGGCAGCCCGCGCGCGCGGCATGTCGCAGCTTGCGCGCGACACCGGGCTCGGGAGGGTAAGCCTCTACAAGGCGCTGGCACCCGGGGCGAAGCCGCGCTACGACACCATGCTGAAGCTGGTGCAGGCCCTGGGCGTGCGGCTGCATGCCGCTGCTGCATGATTCAAAGGTCTACCGATCACGCGACGTCCTACGGGTTTTCAGGTGCGATGCGGATAATGCGTTTGCCGAGATTTTCGCCGCGGTAGAGACCGGCTATCGAACCAGGCGCTTTCTCGATGCCCTCGAGCACGTCCTCGCGATAGCGGATCAGGCCGGAACGCACCCACTCGGTCAGCGCCGCCAGGCCTTCGGCGAAACGCGGCGCATAGTCGAAGATGAGAAATCCCTGAATGCGCGCCCGTTTTACGAGCAGATGGCGCTCCACGCGTGGACCAACTGGCGGTGGGTCCCAACTGGAGACCGAAGCGGTGCCGCAAATCACCACGCGCGCGCCCTGCCTCAGGTGCTGCATCACCGAGTCGCTGATCGCGCCTGCGGTGTTGTCGAAGTAGACATCCAGGCCATTCGGGCAGTCCGCCGCGAGCGCCGATTCCATATCGCCAGCCTTGTAGTCGATGGCCGCGTCATAGCCGAATTCCTCGCGGCAGAGCCGCGTCTTCTCCGGTCCGCCCGCGATGCCGACGGTGCGGCAACCCTTGATCTTCGCAATCTGGCCGACGCACGAGCCAACCGCTCCCGCGGCGGTCGAGACGACAACTGTTTCCCCCGCCTTGGGCTGCCCGACGTCCAATAGCGCGAAGTAGGCGGTGAGGCCGTTCAGGCCGAGGACACCAAGGGAGGTCGAGATCGGTAGTCCGGTTGCGGGAACCTTGCGCTGGATCGCGCTGGCATCGACCACCGCGTAGTCCTGCCACCCGAACATTCCGGTTACAAACTCACCCGGGCGAAAATCATGATGACGCGATTCTTCGACGCGGCCGACCGCGGGCGCGCGCATCACCCCTCCCAGCGGCACCGGCTCAGAATAATTACCGACCACGCTCACCCAACCTCGCATCGCCGGTTCGGCGGTGAGGTAAATGTTGCGCACGAGCACCTGTCCCTCGGCGAGCGCCGGCACCGGGGCTTCGACAATCTCGAAGTTCTCCGCCTGAGGAATCCCGTTGGGCCGCGATTTGAGTCTTACCAGGCGATTGGTTCTGGTCATTTATGTTCCCGTGCGCCCTGCGCGATCCCGTCGAGCAACACGGCGAGTGCTTCGGGCGCAGTGATGTGGGGATTGTGGCTGGCGTCAATCTCGTGGTGGCCCCAGCCTTCGCGCTTGGCGCGCTCGTAGAACCTGCGAAATCCGTCGTCGGGCCGGCAGCGCTTGCAGTAGATGTAGTGGCGCGGCAGTGTCAGTTCGCCATTCTTAAAGCGCAGCTTCTGCTCGAAGGTCTTGAGCGGCTGCGGCATGCGCCGCGGCATGGCCCAGGCCTGGTCGGCTTCCGGGGTGTCCGGCGGCATCACGCTCGGGGGCATTTTCCAGCCCTCGCCGGTCTGGCGCACGGACTCGAGCATCGCCTCGCGTCGCGCTGGGGTCAGGTCGAAGACGCTTTCGCCGTCGTTGGGCGCGAAGGCATCGACATAGACGAGGCTGGCGATGCGCTCGCGTGCGCGGTCGGCGACCCCGGTCGCGACCATGCCGCCGTAGCTGTGCCCGATGAGGATGACCTTGCGCAGGTCCTCAGCCTCGAGGACGCCGAGGATGTCCGCGATATGCGTCTCGAGGTCGACGTCGGGCGAGGCGAGGTGCGCGCGCTCGCCCAGGCCAGTATGGGTCGGCGTGAAGATTTCGTGCCCACGCGCGCGCAGCAGCGGCCGCATTTTCTTCCACGCCCAGCCCGCGGACCAGGCGCCGTGCGCTACCAGGAATGTCGCCATTGCTTTTCTCTCCTCACGGTTATTCGTCGCTGCGCGGAATAATGCCCAGTTTCTGATAGACCGGGCGGATCGCGGCGCGTATTTTTTCAAGCGACATCCAGTAAGCGAACGCGGCGCACAAGGCCACCGCTCCGCCCAGTGCCAGCGTCGCCGGCGGCCCGATGCGCTCGGCGAGCATCCCGGCGCTCAATGCGCCCAGCGGCGCCACGCCGAGGAAGGACATCATGTAGATCGAGACCACGCGGGCTCGCATCCGGTCCTCGACGATGGTCTGCAGCACGGTGTTGGTGGAGGCGGCGGTGATCATCGCCCCCATGCCGGCGAAAAACAGCATCGGCAGCGCGACCCAGAGGGAGGTGGATAAGGAGAACGCAATCAGCGCCACGCCCGCCGCGCCGGCGGCGAACGGCATCTGACTGAGCAGCCCGCGCACCGAGGGCCGCACTGCCAGGTGCACCATGCCTGAGACCGCACCGAAACCACCGGCGCTGATCAGGTAGCCGAGGGTCTCCGAGCCGCCGTGGAACACGTCGCGCGCGAAGTACGGCGCAAGCGACTGGTAGGGCTGGATCGAAAAGCTCACTGCGGACACCAGCAGGAGCGCGCTGCGAGAGGGCAGAAAGCCGTAGGCGTAGCGGAATCCCACCGCCAGTTGCTCCCGCCAGCCGGTAGTCGCCAGCTCGGTGGGCTGCGGCGTGGCGCGAATCAGCCAGAGTGCGAGGATGACCGCGCCGCGCATGATGCTGTTCAGCGCGAAGCCCCAGACCTCGCCGAAGCCGGCGATCACCGCGCCGCCGATCATCGGCCCGATGAAGCGCGCGCCGTTCATGAGGATCGAGCTGAAGGCGATGGCGTTGGGCAAGTCCTCCTTGCCCCCGACCAGTTCCACCAGCTGCGCCTGGCGCGCGGGCGAATCGAAAGCGTTCAGGATGCCGAGCGCGAGGTTGGCGAGGATCAGGTGCCAGACCTGCACCTGGCCCGAGGCGACCAGCGCCAGCATCGTGAGCGCCTGCACAAACGCGAAACTCTGCGTGATCATGAGCACCTTGCGCTTGCGCTGCCGGTCCACCCAGACGCCTGCGAACGGACCCAGCACCAGCATCGGGATGAACTGCGCGAACGCCGCCAGGCCGAGCAGGAAGGTGGAGCCCGACAGGTGGTAGATCAGCCAGCTGGTGGCGATCAGCTGCAGCCAGGTGCCAGTCTGCGAGATGCCCTGTCCAGCGAAGTAGAGGCGGAAATCCCGGTGGCGGAAAGCCCGCAGGCTGTGGGGAAGCGCCATCCGTTGATTGCCTCTTTCGATAACAAATTACAATGAATGCGATGAAAGCCTACACCATCGAAGATCTGCGCCGGCAGGCAAGGCGCCGCTTGCCGAGGGCGGTGTTCGATTTCATCGATGGCGGCGCCGAGGAGGAGGGCACGCTGCGCGACAACCGCGCCGCATTCACGCGCATCCGCCTGGCGCCGAAAATGCTCGTCGACGTTTCGCGCATCGATACCAGCACCACGATCCTCGGAGGACCCTCGAAACTGCCGCTCGCCATTGCGCCCACCGGCGCGGTCGGTTTCGGCTGGCGCGGGGGCGACGTTGCCATCGCCAAGGCCGCAGCGGCTGTCGGCATTCCGTATTCGCTCTCGATGTCTGCCACCGCATCGATCGAGCAGGTTGCGCGCGAGGCGCCGGGGCGGCTCTGGTTCCAGGCCTATTTCCTCAAGCAGCGCGACTACACGCTCGGCTTGATCGAGCGCGCCCGCGCCGCGGGCTACGAGGCGCTCATCGTCACCGCCGACGTCCCGGTAGGGGGCAAGCGCGAACGCGACTACCGGAATAATTTCACGGTGCCTTTCAAATACACCGCGCGCAACGTGCTCGATTTTGCGTCGCGTCCAGCGTGGTCGCTGTCGATGCTGTTCAAGGGCGTCCCCGTGCTGGAGAACCTCAGAGGGCTCGCACCCGAAACCACCGACGCCGTGGCGCTTGCGTCCTCGGTGGCGCGCAACAACGATGCGACGCTGGACTGGGAAGTCCTCAAGCAAGTGCGCGACCGCTGGCCGGGGAAAATGATGGTGAAGGGAATCCTGCGCCCCGACGACGCCGAACGCGCGATAGCAGTGGGCTGCGAGGGCGTGATCGTCTCGAATCACGGCGGGCGGCAGCTCGATGGCGCGCCGGCCCCGGTCGATGCGCTGCCGGCAATCGTGCGCGCGATCGGCGGCAAGGCGAGCGTCCTCATGGACGGCGGCGTGCGCCGCGGTGCCGACGCGGTCAAAGCACTTGCGCGCGGCGCCGAGGCCGTGATGACGGGCCGCGCCACGCTCTTCGGCGTGTGCGCGGGAGGCGACGCCGGCGCCAGGCGGGCGCTGGATATTCTGGCCGATGAGCTGGTGCGTACAATGCAGTTGTGCGGCATCCGCCGCATCAGCGACATCGGCCCGGGGCTCCTGTTCCGTGAATCAGGTCTGGTGGAAGAACTGGACTAGGGAGAAGCCGTGAAAGCCCTGACGCGCAAGCAACTGGCCGCCTGTTCCAGCGCCACGCTCTCGACGCAGCTCTTCAAGCGCGGCTTGCGCAACCAGGTGCTGCAGGGCGTCTCGCGCCTGACGCCGAAGGCGCCGACGATGGTGGGCGAGGCGTTCACGCTGCGCAACATTCCCGCGCGCGAAGACATCGACCACATCGGCGTTTACGAAGATCCCGAGCACCCGCAGCGCAAGGCGATTGAGATCGCGCCGCAGGGCAGCGTGCTGGTGATCGATTGCCGCGGCGATGCGCGCTCGGCCTCCGCCGGCGGCATCCTGGTGCGCCGCCTCGCCGTGCGCGGCGTGGCCGGGCTCGTGACCGACGGCGGATTGCGCGACACGCCTGAAATCGCGCAGCGCGATTTTCCGGTCTACTGCAGGGCGCCTGCCGCGCCCATCAGCCTGATCGGCCACCATGCCGTCGAGAGCAACGTGCCGATCGCCTGCGGCGGCGTGGCGGTCTATCCGGGCGACATCATCGTCGGTGATGGCGAAGGGGTGATCGTGATCCCGCATAAAATTGCCGCTGAAGTGGCGGCCGACACCTTCGAGCAGGAAAAACTCGAGGAATTCGTCCAGGAGGAGATCGCCTCCGGGCGGCCTTTGCCCGGCACGTATCCGCCCAACGCCGCTACCAGGGCGCGCTACGAGGCATGGAAAAGAAACAAAAAATGAGCTCCCGGATGCCCGCCAGTTCGACCAGTGCCACGGGCGAGAAGCCTTTGGTGCTGGTTGTCGATGACGACAGCGACATCCTCGCGTTGATCTGCGTCCTGCTCCAGCCGCATTGCCGGACCAGGACGGCGAGCAACGGCGAAGAGGCGATCGAGAGTGCGCTCGCCGCTCCGGTGCCTGACCTCATCCTGCTCGACATCATGATGCCCGGCATCACGGGCATCGAGACCTGCATGCGCCTGAAGGCCGATGGCGGGACCCGCGGGATCCCCGTGATTTTTCTGACCGCGCTGACCGAGCGCAGCGACGAGCAGCGCGGTTTGGAGGCCGGTGCGGTGGACTACATTACCAAGCCGATATCCGCGCCCATCCTGCTTGCGCGCATCAAGACGCACCTTGCGCTCAAGGCGGCGGCGGATTTCCTCAAGGACAAGAACGCGTTCCTCGAAGAGGAGGTTGCGCGCCGCACGCGCGAGGTGCAGGTCATCCAGGACGTCACCATCGTTGCCATGGCTTCGCTCGCGGACACGCGCAGCAACGAGACCGGGAGCCACCTTCGCCGCACGCAGTACTACGTGCGCGCACTGGCGGAAAAGCTGCAGCAGCACCCGAAGTACGGCGCCGCGTTGGACGACAAGACGATCGAGATATTGTTCAAGTCAGCGCCGCTGCACGATATCGGCAAGGTGGGAATCCCGGATGCCATCCTGCTCAAGCCCGGCAAGCTGACGCGCGCGGAATTCGAGATCATGAAGACGCACACCACGCTGGGGCGCGACGCGATCGTCGCCGCCGAGAAGTTGATCGACGCACCCAATACGTTCCTGCGCGTGGCGCGCGACATCGCGCACTACCATCAGGAGAAATGGGCCGGCACGGGCTACCCCGAAGGCCTCGCCGGCGACGCCATCCCCCTGGCTGCGCGGCTGATGGCAGTGGCCGATTGCTACGACGCGCTGATTTCGCCCCGGGTGTACAAGGCGGCGTATACGCACGGGAAGGCGGTTGCCATCATTCGCGCGCGCCGCGGCAAGCACTTCGATCCCGACATGGTGGACGCGTTTCTCGCCATCCAGGACGAGTTCGACGCCATCGCTAAACGTTACCCGGACAGCGCGTGATGGTGGAGGCGGCGGGAATCGAACCCGCGTCCGCAAGTCATCCACAGTCAGGACTACATGCTTAGCCTGGTTGTTTGAGCTTTGCCTTGGACCCGCCAACCGGCAGGCTGATCCGCGACTAGCCGCTTCGACGGATCCCCGGGGCCAAGCGGCCAAACCCCGGAGAGGGGCTGATGAAAATGACGCTGCACCCTTTTTAGAGGGCCTGACCCATCAGCAGGTCAGTGCAGCGTCTCGCGGGTATTAGGCCGCGAGAGCGAAACGCGTGTCGTTGGCGTTTGAAGTGTTTCCAGATGGATTTACGAGGGCTCTGGTCCTCGGCATGCCCTGTGCTGCTTCAATACCTGCGTCGAAACCAGGTCGCCCCCGTTTCTGACAGTAAGACTGGGACCATTATCCCATATGAGGGTTCAGAGCCGCGGGATCAAGTCCATCGGCTGCGCGATGATGGCGTCGGCGTTCCAGGCCTGCAGGTTGGCGCCGTAACCCCATTCGACCGCGACGGAACGCATGCCGGCGGCGATTGCGGCGTCGATGTCGCGCTTGTCGTCGCCCAGGTAGACGCATTCCGCCGGCGCGAGCCCGAGTTCATCCGCGGCGTGGAGCAGGGAGGCGGGATGCGGCTTCAGGTGCGCCGTGGTATCGCCGCAGACGACGCAGGCGGTGCGCGCCTGCAGGCCGAGTGCCTTGACGATCAGGCGCGTGAGGTTGGTGGACTTGTTGGTGACGATGCCCCAGCGCAGGCCGCGCGCTTCGAGCGCGGCGAGCAGCTCCGCCATGCCGGGAAAGAGCCGCGTGTCGACGCAGATGGACTCGGCGTAGTGGCGCAGGAACGCTTCGCGCAGCGCACTGAACTCCGGGTGCCCGGGCAGGATGCCGAGCCCCGCGCCGATCAGCCCGCGCGCGCCGGATGAGGAGTAGGGGCGCAACGCTGCGAGCGGCAGTTCGTCCTCGCCGCGCGCGCTGCGCAGCCGGTTGAGGGCGCGTGAAAGGTCCGCCGCCGTATCGGCAAGCGTGCCGTCGAAATCAAACAGAACTGCGTTACTGCGCATCTTTGGCGCAGCACAGGGCGTAATTGACGTCGCAGTCCTCGCCCAGGCGGTAGGCGCCGGTGAGCGGGTTGTAGGTCATGCCCTTGAGCTCGAGCGAGCGCAGTCCTGCCGCGCGGCACCAGCGCGAGAGCTCGGAAGGCTTGATGAAACGCGCGTAGTCGTGCGTGCCTTTCGGCAA
>CAZTSJ010000106.1:0-4874 GCA_964616875.1 uncultured Bordetella sp.
TGCGCGTCCCCAGCGGCACCACGTCGAGGTGCCCGGTCATGCACAGCGGCGGCTTCTTGTCGGACCCGCCCGCGCGCGCGATGACGCTGGTCCGGCCCTCTTCATATTCAAAATATTCAACGGAATAACCCCAGTCCCGCAGCAGGCTGCCCGCCATGTGGGCGCAATCGCGCTCCTGGCCGGGCGGGTTCACGGTGTCGAAGTGCAGCAGGTCCCGCGTCAGGCTGACGGCGTCTTGGGTGCTCATACGATAATGTACGCCTTCAACTCCCTGGAGCCCCTGAAATGCCCGCCGTTTCATTCTTCCGCCGCACCGGTTTCGCCCTCCTCGTCGCCGCCTTCAGCACACTCGCCGCCGCGCAAGCGCAGAAGGCCCCCGCAGTTTCCTCTCCCGCCTATGAGCCCCAGTCGGGCCAGGAAGGCAAGGACGTCGTCTGGGTGCCGACCCCGCAGGTCCTGGTCGACAAAATGCTCGACATGGCCAAGGTGACGGCGAGCGATGTCGTCATGGACCTGGGTTCCGGCGACGGCCGCACCGTCATCACCGCCGCCAAGCGCGGCGCGCGCGCCCTCGGTGTCGAATACAACCCGGACATGGTCGAGCTCTCCAAGCGCAACGCCGAAAAAGAAGGCGTCACCGGCAAGGCCAGCTTCGTCAAGGCCGACCTTTTCGAGACCGATTTTTCCCGCGCCAGCGTGATCACCATGTTCCTGCTGCCCGACATCAACCTCAAGCTGCGCCCGAAAATTCTCGACCTCAAGCCCGGCACGCGCATCGTTTCGAACAGCTTCACCATGGGCGACTGGATCGCGGACGAGCGCTTCGTCATCTCCTCCGAGGCCGGCTGCAACACCTCCTGGTGCACCGCGCTCCTGTGGATCGTGCCCGTCAAGGTCGCCGGCATCTACAAAGTCCCGCAGGGCGACCTGATCCTCAAGCAGGAATTCCAGATGCTCACCGGCACGCTGACCTCCGGCGGCAGGACCGTCGCGCTCGAAGGCAGAGTGCGCGGCGAGGACCTCAGCTTCAAGGCCGGCGGCAAGGAATACCGCGGCAGGATGAACGGCAAGAGCCTGGAACTGCGTTCGCCTACAGTGCAATAAACGGTTGATCTGTATTAAATTTCGGCGACAGCAGCACCGGCGCGCCCTCGGTCACCAGGATCATGTCCTGCACGTGCCAGAAGTTCACGTGCGGCTCCAGCGCCAGCACCATGCCTTCCTCCAGCAGGTGCTCGCTTTTCCTGCGCAGGATCGGCTCCTGCTGGTGCCACCAGCAGCCCACGCCGTGGCCGATCAGCATGTGGTGGTCGGGCCAGCCCGCCTTGCGGTATTCGCCCATCGTGAACTCCCATAACGCGTGAACGTTTGCTCCGGGCCGGCAGCGTTCCATTAGCTTGCGGTGCACGTCCAGATTGATGGCGTAGTCGCGCGTCTGCTCCGCCGTGGGCTCGCCCACGATCACCGTGCGCGACTGGTGTCCCGGATAGCCCAGGAGATAGCCCACATAGTCGGTGCGGATCGCGTCGCCGTTCTCGATCACCATGTCGCTCTCGCCGCCGTAGGGCACAGTGTTCCTGAACACATTGAAGATTCCGTGCGCCCACTCGAAGCCCACGCGCAAGCAGGTGCCGATCACGTCGGCGTGGACCTTCCTCTCGGTGTCGCCCGGGCGGATGCGGCCGAAGGCCTCCAGGTACGCATCGTCCAGCTTGTCTGCGGCCTGCCGGATCAGCGCCACCTCTTCTTTGGTCTTGATCCAGCGCACGCGGTCCATGAGCGCGGTGCAATCCACCCTATCCAGCTGCGGCGCCGCTTTCTGCAAGGCCTCCCAGTGCGCCACGCTCCAGTAATCGCGCTCGAAGCCGACCCGGGAAGACGCAAGGCCTCTTTGTTTCAAAATTTCAGATAATTTTTCATTCGGAGATTCGACGTAGGCCTCATAGAGGACAAAGTCGTCGATCCAGCCGTCGCGCTCGACGAGCCCTGCCGCGGTCTTGTTGGTGAGGATTACGGGTTTGCCGTTGCGCAGCCATACGAGTACCGCCGGGCGCGTGGAATCCGTGAGGTCCATGTGCCGCGCGAGCGTACCTGGATACACCACGCCCGAGAGATAGGTGAAGTTGGTGCCTGAGCGCAGCACCAGCGCGTCCAGCCGCGCCTCGTCCATCAGCGCGTTCAGGCGCGCGATGTTGGCGATGCTTTTTCTTTTCACTGGGGTTCTATATTTGCAGCTTTTATGATCCTGCCGAATTTCTCCGACTCAGCGCGGAGAGCGGCACCATACTGCTCGGGCGTCGAAACGAACACCTCCAGCCCCTGCGCCGCGACCTTCTCCTTGAAGTCCGCGCTCTGGATAATCTTGTTCACCTCTGTGCTCAGCCGGTCCACGATCGCCCTCGGCGTGCCGCCCGGCGCGAGCAGCCCGAACCACAGATCCACGTCGAAGCCCGGTAGCCCGGCCTGCGCGAACGTAGGCACCTTCGGGTCAGGGAACGGCGTCGCCCCCGAGATCGCCAGCGCCCGCAGCCTGCCGCCCTTCACGTTCCCCAGCACCGTGGCCGGGGTCTGGAACGAGAGCTGCGCCTGTCCCGCCATCACGTCCGCCATCGCCGGCGCCGAGCCCTTGTAGGGAATGTGCACCAGCTTCACGCCCGCGACGCTGTTGAACATCTCGGTGGCGAGCTGGTTGATCGATCCGCCCGGCGCCGCGCTGTTGAGCGTCCCCGGCTTTGCTTTCGCCAGCGCGATGAACTCCTTCAGATCCGCGGCCGGCAGCGACGGCGTCACCACCAGAAAGAGGCCCGTGCGTGCGAGGGTCGCCACCGGCTGGAAGTCCCTGATCGAATCGAACGGCAGCGGCGTCTTCGTCAGATGCGGCACCACCACATGCGAATTCCCCGGCAGCAGCAGCGTATGCCCGTCCTTGTCGGACGCCAGCAGCGCCTGCGACGCAATCACCGTATTGCCGCCCGGCCGGTTGTCCACGATCACCGGCTGGCCGAGCGCTTCGCTCAGCCTCGGCCCGAGCGTGCGGGCGAGGATGTCGTTGGTGCCGCCCGCGGTGAACGGGATCAGGATGCGGATCGGCTTGGCGGGAAACGACTGCGCCTGGCAAGCGCCAGCCCCCACCGCGAGAAGGACGGCCAGCACGAATTTTCGAATATTCATCGGGCGCTCCGGACGCAAACCCCCATATCGGGGCAGGCGAGAATCCTATAATGAATCCTTTGTTCATTGGCGGGAGGTTCACCGTGGGCGAACGCATCGAATTGCCGCCGTTTGAAGCCCTGACCGGGGACATCGGCAAGCTGGCCGCGGCCTGGAAGGACATGGGCAGCGATACCACCTTCATCCGCATGCTGAACTACCGTGCGGACCTCGTGCCCGCGTTCTTCGACTTCTATATGCGCATCCGGCGCGACATCGAGCGCTGGAGCGCGCTGTCGAAAGAAGCCGGAATTCAGCCGCAGTAGCGGGCGTGCGCCAGGGCCAGCGTATTGCGAAAGTGGCGAATTCGTACTACCCTGTCCCCATGTACCGCACCGTCTCCGTGAAGCTCAAGGACCGCGTGCTCGCCGATATCGAGGCCGAGGCGCGGGCACGCCGCACCACGCGCTCGGCGGTCGTGCGCGAGCGCCTGGAGCGCCCGGGCGCGGCAAGCGGCTCTCTCTGGGACCGGATGCGCGATCTCGTGATCGCGGACGACGCAGCGCCCAGGGACCTCGCCCGCAACAAGTCGAGGCTGCGGGGCCTTGGCCGCTCTCGTCGTCGCTGACACCGGACCGCTGGTCGCGGCGCTGCGCGCCCGTGACCGTGACCACGCGTGGGCGCGCGCGCAGCTGTCGTCGCTGTCCGATCCGCTCGCGACCTGCGAGGCCGTACTCACCGAGGCGTTCTACCTGCTGCAGGGCGTTCCAGGAGGACACGAACGTCTGGCCGCGCTGGTCGACCGCGGCGCGGTCGAAGTGCGCTTCGACTTCCAGGACGAGCGCGACCCGGTCCTGCGCCTGCTGCGCAAATACGCCGATACGCCGATGAGCTTCGCCGACGCGTGCCTGGTGCGCATGAGCGAGCTCCACCGGGATTCGCGGATCTTCACCCTGGACCGCGATTTCGACGCCTACCGGCGCAACGGCCGCGAACGCATTCCGCTGCTGGCGCCCTGGTAGCGGACGGGCCGCCTAGTCGCGGCCGAAGATGTCCTCCGGCAGCAGCGCGGAAACGGTGACGTTCGGCACGTCCACCACGTTCGAGACGCGCAGGTCCACCGCGACGCTGCACAGCACGTAGGCCTGCTCGCGCGTCCAGCCGCGCTCCTCCAGCAACTGGATCATCTGGATCACCGCGTTCCTCGCGGCGAGCGAGATGTCGCAGTTCTCGTTGCGGCCCTCGTCCGTGATCGGCATGCCCATGGTGGCGATGAAGTTGCGCGGCATCGCGTGCTTCGGATCCTGGAAGAAGCCCGGGTGCGAGAAGCGCGGCCAAATAATTTTCTTCTCTCTAGCAATACCCCGGTGAATTTGAAAGCGCACCACTGCAGTCGCCCCCATCTCGATCGCCGTGCCGCAGCACTCCGAATCGCCCTGCGCGTAGTGCCCGTCGCCCACGGAATAGAGCGCCCCGTCCACCGCCACCGGCACGAAGAGCTTCGATCCCTTGGTGAGCTGCTTCACGTCCGCGTTGCCGCAGTTCTCGCGCGGCGGAATCGTGCGCAGGCCCTCCTTCGCCACCTTGCCTCCCGCCGGCACCGCCGCGACCTCGGTCGGCGGAAACACCCGCCCGCCGCGTGCCCGCAATTCCATTTCCCTGTCATTCCACTTCTTAAGCTGCTCGTGCGACGGCGCCACCCCCGCCGTCCCCATGAACGCGCC
>CAZTSJ010000107.1:0-1790 GCA_964616875.1 uncultured Bordetella sp.
TTGAACTGGTTGTCGAACGCCGGCATGACGCCCGCAAGATTCACCTTGTCGTTGGTGGTCTTGAGCATTCCAGCGACGTGGGCGCGGGCGAATTCCTTTGCGTCGCGCTCATCACCCTGCGACTTGTAAATCGTCGAAGTAATCGTCCGCTCGGTCATGGGCTTCCAGCCGAACGTGCCATCCGCCTGCGTTTCCCAACCCGAATAGTCGCCGTAGAATTTCGGCGCTTTATCACCTTCGCAGTGAAAAGAGATGGATGCGGCAGCCTCCGCGTGAGCGTTGGAGAGGATGCAAAACCAGCTCCGAATACTCTATGAAAGCGAAGGCTACCGCATGGAAAGCATGAACACGGATGGCGAGGCGGCGCAAGTCACCCTTCTGTGGGACGAGCGTTGCCTGCCGCGATGCGTGCAGTGCGGCAAAGCGATGCGGATCAACCGCAAGACCCGGCAGAGCGCATTGGATCTGGCGCTGGGGCCGGTGACATTTGTGGGAGTGCTCTACGAAGCTGTGCAGGGCTACTGCCGGCACTGCAGGCGATATGAAACGGTGCGCCCGCTCGGGATCATCGAACAGCACATGGCCACGCTGCGGCTGATGCGCCAGGTCAGCCTGCTTTGCCGCTGGCTGCCGGTGCAGCGCGTGTGCGAGGTGGTGGCGGTGACGCCCGCCAGCGCCTACCGATACGACCGCTACATCCTCCAGACCGAGTTGCCCGCGCCGCAGCTCGACGGGCTGGAGGCGCTGCTCATCGATGAAAAGCACCTTGGCCGCGCGGGCTTCGTCACCCTCGTGCTCAACGCCCGCACCGGCGAACTGCTCTGGCTGGCGGAGGGGCGCGGCAAGGACGCCCTTGAGGGATTCTTTGCCAAACTCACCCCGGAGCAAAAAGCCAGCATCGTCGCCGTCGGCATCGACCGCAGCGGAGCCTATCGCGCCGCCGTCGAGGCCCGCCTGCCGGATGCCGACATCGTCTTCGACAAATTTCACCTCATCTCCAACCTCGGCGAAGTCATCGACAAGGTGCGTCGCCGCACCCAGGCCCAGGCCGATGCCGAAGGCCGCGCCTTCCTCAAAGGCCAGCGCTACAACCTGCTGCGCAACCCCGAGAACGTGAGCGCCGACGGGCGCCGCCAGCTCGACACGCTGCTGGCCGCCAACCACGACCTCTCGGTAGCCTATCTGCTCAAAGACGCCTTCCGCCAAGTCTGGACCTACACTTACCGCAAGTGCGCCGACAAACGCCTAACGGGCTGGATCGCCATGGCCGTGGAGAGCGGCGTCGCTGAACTCAAACGCTTTGCCAATGGGCTGAGCGAGGCCAAAGAGCAAATCCTCAACTTCTGCCAGCACCGCATCACCAGCGCCCGCATCGAAGCCTTCAACACGATCGTCAGCCGCGTCATCCACAAAGCCTGCGGCGTCGCCAACCTCGACTTCCTCTTCCTCAAACTCCGTCAGGAATCACTGCAAAGGTGATAAAGCGCCCGAATTCGCGTGCGAGTGTTTCGTCTCCGCCGCTGTTAAAGCGCACGTCGATGATGAGTGCTGGCTTGTCTTTCAAGTCGCTGAGCGCCGCGAGCGCGGCAGTGACGGGCGCCGCGCCGTGCTTCCGATCCCACGAGTGAATGGCGATGTAGCCCACGCCAGGCGCAGCGCTGCCGCTGGCGATCATCGGGTGCTTTTGCGACCAGCCGGAAATGAGCGTGGGCAGGAGCTTCAAGCTGGCATTGGGCGCGACCTTGCGCTGATACGCCGGGATGATTTGACCTGCCTCCATCAGCCAGATG
>CAZTSJ010000108.1:0-9768 GCA_964616875.1 uncultured Bordetella sp.
CGCCGCCCACAGCGCGTCGCGCCTCCCGGGGGCACGGATTACCGTCAGCAGCCCCAGGCGCACGCCCGCAGCCTGCAGGGCGGGCGCATAAGGCAGGTGCGGGGGAGCCAGCCAGGCGACCCTGTGCCCCGCCGCCGTCAGAGCCGCGAGCGCCGGCAGCACGATCTGCAACTCGCCGATGCCTTCCGTATGGCACAGAACCTCAGCCAGCCCGCCCACCGGCCAGCCCCCGCCGGGCAGTTCGGCATCGAGCCCGGCATAGCCGGTCGGGACCGTCAAAGCCGGGGCCGCCGAAGTGACAGGAGCGGCTCCGCCGCGCCAGACGGCTTGCCGCTGGAGGAGATCTGCAAGGATGACCATGGATACTGTATTTTTATACAGTATCAGGCCGTTTGGCAAGTCCTGCTTAAAGCGGGCTAACCGCCGCTGCGCAAGCGCTTTACCTGGGCCATGTAGGTGCCCATGAATTCGCGCCCGAAGACCTTGTTGAAATCGTCGTCGGCATCGCGCGCCAGTTTCTGCTGGTAGACCGCAAACAGTTCCCAGAGCTTTGCCTTGCGATTGAGGCCGAGGCCACCGGCACCCTTTTCCAGTTCGGCTTCGAGGGTTTTCGGATCGAAGCGCTGGATCGAGCCGAGCAGCGCGGCACGCATGGCGGCGAACAGGGCCACCTCGTGTGCGCGCAGGTCCTCGAACGCATCGCCCACCGCCCGCACCGGATCGAGGAAGCCGTCGGTGCGGTCCTTGGTGTCGAAGAGGAAGGCGAGCGCCTCCTGCGGGTCGGACATGAGCTTGAGCGGATTGTTGTCCTTCGAGGCGACCATGGTGCGGTCCTCGGCGCGCAGCTCTTTCTTCGCGGTGGCGCGCGCCGCCAGCAGGGCCATGGAGCCTTCGATCGAGGCGCGCAGGATTTTGCCCGACTGGCGCAGGAAAACCTCGATCTCGGCATCGCGGACTTCCTTGCCGGCGAGTCCGACGCCCTCGAGAAAGATATTCATTGCCTGGCGCATTCCGGCCGCACCGCCAACCTGCGCGGCAGGGGCCGCAGCGCCACCCTGCTGCGGCGGCCTGCCGCCAACGTAGGTCGCCTCGTCGAAAACATTCGGCGCCGTGGCGCTGGCCGATGAACCCACGTACGTCGCATCGGCGAATACGTCCGTCGCGGGTTCGGGAGCGCGTTCTGCTGCAGCCGGCGGCGGTGCCGCGACTTCGGGTTCGTCGAATATTCCCGGCTCGATCGGCGGCAGTTCCTGGCCCGCGAGCGGATCGGGCTCGGGCGGCGGCTCTACCGGCGTCTTCTGGCCGATGAACGTCGCCTCGGCAACTTCAGGTTCGGGCGCCTTGGGGGCCGGGGGCGGCGGTGGCGCCGGCTTTCCGGGCATTTTGAGCTGCGGGTTGTCGGGCCGCGTGGTTTCCTCGACGTCCGAAACCAGCGCGTTCATTCGCTGCGTCACATTGGGTGGCGCCAGGATCTCGAGCTCGTACTCGCCCAGCTCGAAGCGATCGCCCGCGCTCAGCTTGATGTCGCTGCCCGGCGCATGCTTTTTGCCGTTGACGAAGACCGGGTTCACCTTCGATACGACGGTGAGGTAATAACCACCTTCCTCCTTCTCCTCCAGCTCGACGTGCACGCGCGACACGTGTTTGCGCGGATCTTCGAGCACGAGCGTGCATTCCTCGCCGCGGCCTATGGAGATGCGGTTCTGCGGCCAGGACCGGCTCGCGATCATGTCCGAGCGCCCGTCGACTTTCTTCGATATTTTGATGGAGAGGGACATGGCCTGCGCTTACGCGCTGTTGCGCTCGCTCGGGCGCGAACTCCACTCGCCATTCAGCATGGCGCAGAACTGCTCCACGCCCGGCAGCTTCTCGCACAGCATCAGGCTGCGGCCGAAGATCTCGGATTCCTCTGCGAGCCACGCCGAATAAGGTTCGGCGAGCGGCTTGGCAAGGCCGCGCAGGCCGGCTTCGCCCTGGAAGTCGGTTCCGAGAGGGATCCACAGCGCGCGCTGCTTGCGTCCATGCGGCGGCACGGTTTCCTCGGTATTTTCCGGTACGGCGATCAGTTCCGCGGGGAAACGCCGGTTGCGCAGCTGCGCATCGAAAGTCTCCATCTCGGCCTCGGGCGCGAGCGCCGCATAGGCGACCGGTTCGACTTCGCCATACCAGTTGTGCGCGCGCACCACGGTCGTGACCGGGTCGAGGCTCGTCGAGGGCAGCGCGCTCGCCACGGTAAGCGGGAAGAAACGTCCGACAGAATCCACGCTGGAGACGATCAAGCCCGCCCAGGCCTGCTCGCCGAGCACGCCGGGCGCGAGCACGAAGCGCCATGCGGGGGCCGAAAGGAACGCGTCGCGCCAGCCCGCGCCCATGCGTTTGCGGCTGCCGAGCAGCATCTCATTCAACCATGCGTCCCAGGGTTCGATGAACGACGGCGGCAGGCGCCGAGTTACAAAATCCCCGTGCGCGGGAAGTTTTCCGTACCAGCCAGTTTCGTAGGATTCGCTCATGAGGCCTTTGCCGGCGCCGGCTTCTGCCGCCCGTCCTTGATTATCGCCTCCTCTGCGGCCGCGCGCACGTGTCCCGCCATGTCGGCACGCTCGGTCTCGGAAAGGCGCCACTTCGAATAGTCGCCCTGCGAGGCCGCCAGGCGCGGCAGCAGTCCGTCGCGCAGGGCATTGCGGTAGGCACGCAGCGCCTGCGCGCCCAGCTTTTCATGCTGCGAAAGACCAAATCCCCCGCCCACTGATGCGCCGCCTGCCCGCTCGCGGTATCCCCCGGGAAGGTCTCGCAAAGCGTTCAGCGCGCCCACCAATTGAGCCTCGTGCGCAGTTTGCGCCGGGCCGAGCTTTTCGAGCGCGGCCTTCGCTGCCGCCGCCTTTTCCTGCGCGGCCGCGACGAAACCGCGGTTGCCGGCGTAGCTCACGCTCCAGAGCGCCGCCAGCGCGACGCTCACGGCCGCCAGAGCACCGAACGCGACCCCTTTAACGAGCCGCTCGCGGCGCTCGAGGCCCTGGTCGCTGGCCGCCAGGCCGGATTCCGCAAAGATCACGTCGCGCACCAGGCGCGTGAGGAAGAAACTCTTGCCGCTGCCCGGCGCGATCGCTGGTCCCGCCGTGCGGTCCAGATTGAAGCTGCGCGCCAGGGTCCCCAGCACGCGGTCGATCGGATTGCCTTCCTGCGTGCCGCTGGTGAAATACACGCCGCGCAGCATGGGTTCGGGCGCACCCTGCACGCCGAGGAAGGCGGCATCGAGGAACTGGTCGATGAGCGGTCCCACGCCATGGAATTCCTGCGGGAAACGGTAAGCCGCGGCGCGCCGCTGCAGGTCGCGTTCATCCTGCAGGCGGGTGAGCATTTCGGCGTAGAGCCTGCGCTCGAGGCCGTTGAATTCCTCCGCAAAACGCTGCCCCGGAGTTGCCGCGGCGAAAGCAGCGTCGGTCATGCCGAAAGTCACGCCCCAGACGCGCTGCCTCGCCTCGGCATCGAGTTCGCCGAAGAACTCCATGAAACCTGCCAGCAGGTCGGTCTTGGTCACCAACAGGTAAATCGGGAACCTCACACCCAGGCGTTCATAGAGCTCGGCCACGCGTGCGCGCACGTGCCAGGCATAGCGCTTGCGTTCGTCCTCGCTCCAGAGCATCAGGTCCGACACGCTCAGCGTCACGAGTGCGCCATTCAGCGGCCGCCGCGGCCGGAAGCGCTTGATCAGTCCCAGGAACCCCTGCCATGCCGCGGCGTCGGCCTCAAGGTCGCTTTCCTGCGTCGTGTAGCGTCCCGCCGTATCCAGCAGTACCGCCTCGTCGGTGAACCACCAGTCGCAATTGCGCGTGCCGCCCACGCCCGCCAGCGACGGATCACCGCCTGAGCCCTTGAGAGGGAAATTGAGGCCCGCATTCACCAGCGCCGTGGTCTTGCCCGAACCGGGCGCGCCGATGAAGACGTACCACGGCAGTTCGTGCACGTAGCGGCGCTCGCCGTCCGGTCCCTTGAAGCGCGCGGTCTTGAGGATCGCCGCCGCCTCCTCGAAGCGCTGCTGCAGCACCGCGATCTCGCGCGCGGCACGCGCCGCAGAATCCGTCCCGCTGCCGCCCGCCAGCACTTGCAGCAGGCGCTCGTTCTCCAGCCGCGCCTGGCGCGCACGCCACAGTTCCCAGCCGATCCAGGCCGCCGCCGCCACCGCGATCAAACCGGCACGACCCGCCGGCGTTTCGAACGGCCGCCACTCCCCGAATGCCACCAGTTCGCCAACCGACCACGCCATCAACGCGAACGCGACAAGACCGAGCCCTCCCAGCACCCAGCGGTTCTTCAGCCAGGCGGCAGGATTCACGGCGCGCTCCGCAGGATGACGGTCACACGCCGGTTGCGCGCACGGTTCGCGCCCGAGTCGTTCGGCGCCACCGGCGCCGAATCGGCCAGGCCCTCGGCGCGCAGCCGCGCCGGATCCTGCAGCTTGCCTGCGACCAGCTTCACCACCGCAGCCGCGCGCTCGGTGGAGAGCTCCCAGTTGGACGGAAAACGCGCGGTGCGGATCGGCACGTCGTCGGTGTGTCCGGTCACCAGGATCGCCCCCGGCACGCGCTCGAGCGCTTCGGCGATGCGCAGGATCACCGGTTCGACTGCGGCCTCGAGGCGGGCGCTGCCAGATGCGAACAGCCGGTCGCTGCGAATGACGATGGTGCTCGTGCCGGCCGCATCCGTGACCGCGACTTCGCCACGCGCAATCTCCGCGCTCAGCTGTTCGCTGATGCGCGGTGACGCCGCGCGCGCGGCACCGGGCTTGCCGGGCGTGCTCACTGCGGCGGGCTCGCTCGCCTTCAGCTGCGCCAGGTCGCGCGCCACCGGATCCGAGAGCGAACCGAGTGAGAAACTGAAGGCGATGTACAGCGCCGCCAGCAGCAGCGCGGCGCCCGAGCCGGCGGCCCAGAAAGCAAGGCCTCCCGCGGAGCGCCTTGCAGGCGCCGTGACGCCACGCCAGTGGGTTGAAAGTTCGCCGTCGTGCGGCGCATGCTGCTGCCGGATTTTCTCAAGGAGCCGGGTTCGCAAGGCAGCGAGATCCTCACGGCCGTTTGCGGCGTCCCTGTAGCGGCCCTCGAAGCCCAGCGCGAGGCAGACATAAAGGAATTCGAGCTGGGCGAGATTCGCCGCCGGATCGCCCGACAGGCTCTCGAGCAGCACGAAGAGTTTCTCCCCGCCATTGCCGCCGGGGTGGCGCTCGGCAAGCAAGCCCGCGCTGGCCCAGCCTTTGCCCCAGGGCGTAGAGGCGGCGGATTCATCGAGCAGCGCGCACAACGCAAAGCTGGCATCGGCGAGGGCGGCATCGCCGGTGCCGGCGGCGCGCGCGTCGCGCTCGAAGGCGTCGAGGCTCGCGCGCAACCTCGCGCGCAGGCCTTCCGGATCGGGATGGCGCAGCGCGTGCCGGATCTGCGGCACCACCGCGAGCACCGGATTCGCAGCGGCGATGAGCGGGTTGAGCCCGCCCAGCGCACCGAGGTCCGCGGCACTCGCCTCTCGCCCCGCAGGAGGGGCCGCCGGCAGCTCCGTGGGGGGAGCGGACCGCAGGTCCGCGGGCGCGGCATCGCGCCGCCGCCCTGGCGTCGGGATGGCGATCGTGGCGTCTGGATCTGGCTCCGCCGCCGCAGGAATCATGACCGTGGCATCGTCGTCCGGCCTGGCGGCGCGTTCCGCGGGCATCATCACCGTGGCGTCATCGTCCTCACTGCCGGGACGCTGGGCGGGAATCATCACGGTCGCATCGTCGTCGGTCCCGCCCGGACGCTGGGAAGGCATCATCACCGTCGCGTCGGGGTCAACGCCGTCCTTTGGGCGCTCGCTCATCGCAAGTCCTCGTTATGCCCGTCGTTTGGCAGCCAGCCTCGCGGAACCGCAGACCGGCAGATTCTAAACGTCAGCGCTTGCCGGCGACCTCTACGGTCTCGCCGAGATCGCGCGCGGTCTGGTACCACTGCAGCGACTCGGCATAGTCCCGGGATACGCCCGGCACGCCCCGGTCGAAGATGTCGCCGAGGCGTTTCGCGGCCTTGCCGTGCCCTGCGCGCGCCGCGCGCCGGTAGATCCGCACCGCGTCGGCCGCCTTGCCATCCTTCTCCATCACCAGCGCCTGCTGGTACATGGCCTCGGAATCCGATGCACCTGCCTTGGCCGCGGGCGCAGTCGCCGCAGGGGTCGCTGCTGGAGCCGCACCGGAAGGCGTGGCAACGGACGGCGACACGGCCGCGACCACCTCGGGCTTGCCGATCGCCTTGGCGGCAGCTTCGGCATCGCGCTGCGCTTCGCGTTCTGAGCGCGTCTGCGCGCGCGGCGCCTTGGCTTCCGCCTTCGCTGCAGCTTCGGCCTTGGCCGCAGACTCGGCCTTGGCAACGACATCCTGCTTCGGCGCCTCGGCCTTCGGCGCCGCCTCCGCCTTGGGCGTCACGGCGGCGACCTTTTCCGCCTCCTGCTTGGCGGCGGCCTTCTTCTCCGATTCCTGCTTCGCCTTGGTGGCGTCGTCCTGGGCTTTCCTGGCGGCGGCCTCGCGCTGTTTCACGAGATCGCCCTGCTTCGCCGCTTCCGCTTCGGCGCGCTTGGTGGCTTCCTGCAGTTCCTTCAGCTTGGCGGTGTCGCCGGACTTGCGTGCGGCGTCTTCCGCAGCCCTGGCTTCGGAAGCTCTCTTCTGCGCTTCCACCTCGGCCTGCTTGGCCTTGTTCAGATCCTCGGTCGCCTTGGTTGCCGTCTCGAGTGCCGCCGTCAATGCTGCCACCCGCGCGCGCTCGCCCGCGGTGTAGTAATACCAGCCGCCGCCCGCGATACCCACGATCACGATCATCGCGATCACGATCGGCACCACCGGCGCCTTCGCGCGCGGCGCCTCTGCCAGTTTTTTCTTGAGCTCCGCCTCGCGCTTGGCCGCTTCGGCTTCGCGCTTCGCTGCCTCGGCCTCGCGCTTGGCGCGCTCCTCTGCCTCCTTCTTCGCCCGCACGTCGGCTCCGGCGCGCGCCTCGGCCTCGGACTTGGCCCGGACCTCGGCGTCCTTCTTCGCCTTCTCCTCGAGCTCGCGGCGCGCCTTCGCTTCGGCTTCAGCCTTGGCGCGGGCGTCGGCTTCGCGCTTCTGGTATTCGGCTTCCCTTTTCGCCAGCTCGGCCTGGGCCTCCTGCTTGGCCTTTTCGATCGCCTCGAGCCTCGCCTTTTCCTCCGTTACGGCGCGTGCCTTGGCTTCCGCCTCGCGGCGGGCCATGTCGGCTTCGCGCTTGGCATCGGCTTCCGCGCGCGCCTTGGCCTCGGCGGCGCGCTTGGCTTCCTGCTCCGCTTCGCGCTTCGCGTACTCGGCTTCCTTCTGCGCCAGCTGCGCCTCGAGCTTGGCCTTTTCCTCGGCGAGCTTCTCCTTGACCTCGGCCTCGCGCTTGGCGGCGTCCTCGGCTTCCTTCTTTTCCTGGTCGGCTGCCGCCTTTGCCTTGGCGCCGGTTTCCTCCGGCGCGACGCCGCGCAGCTTGGCGATCTTGCGCTTGGCGAGCGCGGCGTAGATGCCGTTGGGGAATTGCTGGACGTAGAGCTCGAAGTCGTCCGGGTCGTTGCCGTCCTTGATCGCACGCCAGAATTCGAGTTCGACTTCCTGGCTGCCGGTAGCGGTGGCCTTGGAGGCCTCCGGCTTGGCGGCGGCCATCTGCGGCGAGGGCTTGCCGATCGAACCGAGGTCGGCCATCGAGCCGACCACCGTCTTGTCGGATTCGTCCTCGTCGGACCTGCCCTCGAGCGCGCGCTTGAGCGCGGCGCCGAATTCTTTCGCCGACTGGAAACGCTGTTCGACGCTCTTCGCAAGCGCCTTGTTGACGACGTTGTCGAACAGCGGCGAGATGGTGTTGTTGATCGACGAGGGAACCGGGGGATGGTCCTGGATGATCTTCTTCGCGATCGTCCAGGCGCCCGAGCCGGTAAACGGTTTTTCGCCCACGAGAAACTGGTACAGGATGATGCCGGCCGAAAATACGTCCGAGCGCCGGTCGATGTTGCCGCCGGTGATCTGCTCGGGCGACATGTAGGCCGGCGTGCCGACCATGGTGCCGGCCTGGGTCTTTTCGGCGTTCGACCGGTCGTCGGTGACGCGCGCGACGCCGAAGTCGGCGAGTTTTACGCGCGCCTGGCTGTCCAGCATCACGTTGGCGGGCTTGATATCGCGGTGGACGATGCCGGCCTCGTGCGCCATTTCCAGCGCATCGAGCAGCTCGCACATGATGCGCACCGACTCCTTCAGCTCGAAGCGCTCGTTGGCGTCGAAGAAGTTCTTGAGCTCCTTGCCCTTGATGAACTCCATCACGATGTAGGCGATGTCGCCCTGCTCGCCGAAGTCGTACACCTGCACGATGTTCGGGTGGTTCAGCCGCGCGACGGACTGCGCCTCGCGCATGAACCGCATCGAATACTCTTTGGAGGCCGCCTCGTCGTCGAGGTGGCCCTTGAGGATGGTCTTGATCGCGACCTTGCGATTGAGCCTCGGGTCGAGGCCCTCGTAGACGATGCCCATCGCGCCCTTGCCCAGCACGCGGGTAAGGTCGTAGCGTCCTAGCTGCTTGAGCTCCTCAGGAGCAGCGGCCATGGCACCAACTAAGCAACGGATTTTTCAGGCGTTTTACCACAGCCTTCTATTATCTCGGTGCGGCTAGGGTTGCACAAGGGCAGAAGTCGCATAAGGCGTGCCCGCTGCCAGTGCTCACCGGGGCGTCGTCCGTTGCAGCGGTTTTTCCATCTCGACCCCCTGTTCACGGGCCTTCTGGTACCACTTGAGTGCGACCTGGTAGTCCCGCTGCACCACCGTGTTGCCGTGGTCGTAGATCTGGCCCAGCCTGCGCTGCGCGAGGCCGTTGCCCGCCTCCCCCGCTTCCAGGTACGCCGTGAGCGCGCCCTGAACGTCGCCACGGCGCTCCAGCGCCACCCCCTCGCGGTAACGCTTGGCCGCAGCTTCGGCCGCAGGAGGAACGCCTGCGGCCGGCTTCGCAGGCGGTTTCACGGCCGGTGCGGGCTTTACCGCCGCAACCACGACGGGCGGGGGCGCGGATTTGGCGGTCAGCGCCTGCCATTCGCGGGAGGCCTCGGCGGGCACGGTCGCGGCCACCTCCTCGCGGCTCGGAATGCGCAACAGTTGCCCCTCTTTCAGCACGTTGATATTGGCCTCCGGAAATACATCCTGGTTCGCGCGGTAGATCGCGATCGCGACCTGGAAACGGGTCAGGCCTTCGAAGCGGTGTTTGCCGCTGATGGCGTACAGGCCTTCGCCTTTCCTGACCTCGTAATTGCCCTGAGTGGCCTGGGCGAGGACCGGCGCCGCGGGCATGGCGGCGAGCGCTGCGCCCGCCAGCAGCACCCGTCCCAGCGCCTGCGCCGCGCTCATTCGCAGAAGTATTCGAGGATGTCGGTTGCGGTTGTCTTCGACTGGCCGAAGGAAATCCAGCCTTTGCCGCGCAGGGTGAATTCCTCGCGCCGCAGGACGACTTCCTTGTCGCCGTCGACCATCACGAAAGTGCCGTTGGCGCTGTGGTCGGTCAGGATGAACTTGTCCAGGCGGCGCTCGATCTTGCCGTGCGAGCGCGAGGCCATGCGGTCCGTGACCACCAGCTCGGCGGTGGCGTCGCGCCCCATCGACACCGCGGTAAGTTCGTCGGACAGCAGGTGCTCCCGGCCCTGCAGCACCAGCCGCAGCGTAGTCTTCTTCGGCTTGTAGACCGAGCGCGACGCCGCCATGGTGGTCGCGTCCTCGCTCTGCTGCCACATCAG
>CAZTSJ010000109.1:0-1762 GCA_964616875.1 uncultured Bordetella sp.
GGAAGCGGAGAAGGATTTCGAGGGCTTCTGGGCGCGGCTTGCGAAAGCAGAGCTGCTCTGGCACAAGCCGTTCACCAAAACGCTCGACCAGTCGAAGGCGCCGTTCTTCCGCTGGTACCACGACGGCGAGCTGAACGCGTCCTACAACTGCCTCGACCGACATTTGAAGACGCAGCCCGACAAGACCGCGATCATTTTCGAGGCCGACGACGGCAAGGTGACGAAGATCACCTACCTGGCGCTGTACCAGGAGGTGTGCAAATTTGCCAACGCGCTTAAATCGCGCGGCATCAAGACAGGCGACCGCGTGCTCATCTACATGCCGATGTCGATCCAGGCAGTGGTCGCGATGCAGGCCTGCGCGCGCATCGGCGCGACGCATTCGGTCGTGTTCGGCGGCTTCTCCGCCAAGAGCGTGCAGGAGCGCATCGTCGATGCGGGCGCGGTGGCGGTGATCACCGCCGACGGCCAGTTCCGCGGCGGCAAGGAAATCGCGCTCAAGCCGGTGGTGGACGAAGGCCTGGCGATGGGCGGCTGCGATGCCGTCAAGAGCGTGATCGTCTACAAGCGCTCGGGCAGCGTGGTAGCGATGAAGGCGGGGCGCGACCTGTGGTGGGAGGAAGCGGTCAAGGGCCAGGCCGATAGCTGCGAGCCGACCTGGGTCAACGCCGAACACCCGCTCTTTATCCTCTACACCTCGGGTTCCACGGGCAAGCCCAAGGGCATCCAGCATTCCACGGCCGGCTACCTGCTCTGGACCATCCTGACCATGAAGTGGACCTTCGACTACAAGGCAGCGGACGTGTTCTGGTGCACGGCCGACGTGGGTTGGGTCACCGGTCACTCGTATGTCTGCTATGGGCCGCTTGCCGTGGGCGCCACGGAGATCATCTTCGAAGGCATTCCCACCTGGCCGGACGCCGGCCGCTTCTGGAGAATGATCCAGGACCACAAGTGCACGGTGTTCTACACCGCGCCGACGGCGATCCGTTCGCTCATCAAGGCGGGCGGCGACCTGCCGAAGAAATACGACCTCTCCAGCCTGCGCATCCTCGGCACGGTGGGCGAGCCGATCAATCCCGAGGCTTGGATGTGGTACCACAACACGGTTGGCGGCGGCCGCTGCCCGATCGTGGATACCTGGTGGCAGACCGAGACCGGCGGCCATCTGATATCGCCGCTGCCGGGCGCGACGCCTACCAAGCCGGGTTCGGCGACCTTTCCGTTGCCGGGCATCTTTGCCGACATCGTGGATGAAACCGGCCACCCGGTCGGCAGGGGCAAAGGCGGCATTCTCGTCATCACGCGTCCCTGGCCCGCGATGCTGCGCACCATCTGGGGCGATCCCGAGCGTTACAAGAAGACCTACTGGCCAGACGATTTCAAGAACAAGCTCTACCTCGCCGGCGACGGCGCCAGCACCGATGCGGAAGGTTACTTCCGCATCGTCGGCCGCATCGACGACGTGCTGAACGTCTCCGGCCACCGCCTCGGCACCATGGAAATCGAATCAGCGCTGGTGGCGAACTCGAAGCTGGTGGCGGAAGCCGCGGTTGTCGGGCGGCCGGACGAGCTCACGGGCGAGGCAGTGTGCGCATTCGTGGTGCTGAAGGGCGCGCGGCCGACCGGCGCGGAAGCGTTGAAGATCGCCAAGGAGCTGCGCGACTGGGTCGGCAAGGAAATCGGCGCCATCGCCAAGCCGAAAGACATCCGCTTTGGCGACAACCTGCCCAAGACGCGCTCGGGCAAGATCATGCGCCGG
>CAZTSJ010000110.1:0-28053 GCA_964616875.1 uncultured Bordetella sp.
AATCACCACCCTGGGCGACCGCGCGGAAGACGTGTTCCTCGTCTCGGGTCCGGCGCTGGCCGATTCGAAGGCGGTGCTCAAGCTCGAGCAGGAACTGCTGGCGGAACTGCAGATATGACTCCGAACTCCCGCCGTTGCCTCGCCCTTTTGCTGGCTCTGGCGGCAACGGCTGCATCGGCGCAAGTCTACAAGTGGGTGGATGAGAACGGACGGGTTCACTACGGCGAGAAACCGCCTCCCGGGTCGAAGCCGAGCACGGTAAAGCCGCCGGCCTCGGCACCGAACGCGCCAGGGAAAGTGCCAGACCTGCAGTCGCAGGAACTCGATTTTCGCGGTCGGCAGATCAAACGAAAGGAGGACGACGCGGAGCAGGCGCGCAACGCGGCAAACCGCAAAGCGAACTGCAACTATGCCAAAGAGCGCCTCGCCATCGCCGAACAAGCGGCGCTCTATCGCACCGAGAAGGGCGAGCGGGTGTTCCTCAGCGATACGCAGCAGAAGGCCGAGATCGATGCAAGGCGAGCTGCAGTGACACAATACTGCCGCTAGCTTTCGACGGGAAGCTCCTGCCCAGGGAACAGCGCCTCGTTAAAGCCGAACTTCGACAGGTCACGGATCCGCATCGGGTACAGGATGCCGTCCAGATGGTCGCATTCGTGCTGCACAACCCGCGCGTGAAAGCCGGACACGCTGCGCTCGAAGCGTTGGCCCTGTTCGTCAAGGCCGGAATAGCGTAAGCGCGTCCAGCGCGGCACCCAGCCGCGCATGCCCGGCACTGAAAGGCAACCCTCCCAGCCCTCTTCCGTCTCCTCCGCCAGCGGCTCGAGCACCGGGTTGATCAGCACCGTATCGGGCACCTCCTCCGCATCGGGATAGCGCGGGTTCGCCGTGACGCCGAAGATTACGACGCGCAGGTTGACGCCGATCTGCGGCGCGGCGAGGCCCGCGCCGTTCAGATGCGCCATCGTGTCGCGCATGTCCTGCAGCAACTCAGCGAGTTCCGGCGTGCCGAATCTCGCGACCTCGTCGGAGCGCCGCAGCAGGCGCTCGTCGCCCATCCTGAGCACCTCGCGGATCATGACATGGGCGAAACTGCGTCCAGCTTCTCGAGAAAGCTCCAGGCCGCCTGCAGATCGGCCACGTCAGCGTCCCCGGTGCTCGAGGAACCTGGAAAATTCCTTGCCGACCTCTGTGTGCCGCAGCCCGTATTCCACCGTCGCCTTCAGGTAGCCCAGTTTGCTGCCGCAGTCGTAGCGCGTGCCGTTGATGCGCATCGCCAATACCCGTTCGCGTGCAAGCAGCGCCGATATCGCGTCGGTGAGTTGTATCTCTCCGCCGCTGCCAGGCCTCGCACCGGCAAGCAGGTCGAAGATGGCCGGCGTCAGCACGTAGCGCCCGACCACGCCCAGCGTCGAGGGCGCGTCCTTGGGCGCGGGCTTCTCGACGATGGCGCTGATCTGGCTCACTGCCGCCTTCGGATCGGCCGGGCTGACGATGCCGTAGCTCCCGGTGCGCTCGCGCGCAATGTCCTCGACGCCCAGCACGGAGCAGTGTTCCTTGTCGAACTGCGCGGCCATCGCCGCGAGCGTGGGTGGCTCGGCGTCGATCAGATCGTCCGCCAACAGGACCGCGAACGGCTCGTTGCCGACCGCGGCGCGCGCGCAGAGCACGGCGTGCCCCAGGCCCAGCGGCTCGGCCTGGCGGATGTAGATGCACTGGCATCCCCGCGGCAGCACCGTGCGCGCAATCGCCAGCAGCTCGTGCTTCCCCGCGAGCGCGCTTTCCAGTTCGGGATTCAGGTCGAAATGGTCCTCGATGGCGCGTTTGTTGCGCCCCGTGACGAAAATCATGTCGGTAATGCCCGCAGCGGCCGCTTCCTCGACCGCGTACTGGATCAACGGCTTGTCGACGATCGGCAGCATCTCCTTGGGGCTCGCCTTGGTGGCCGGCAGGAAGCGGCTGCCCAGGCCCGCGACCGGGAAAACCGCCTTGGTGATCTTCTTCTGCATCCGTCCTACCGTTTCCCCAGCAGCCGCGTCAGCCCGCGTTCGTCCAGTACTGCGATGCCGAGCTCGCGAGCCTGCTCCAGCTTGCTGCCGGCCTCGGCGCCGGCGACGACGTAGTCGGTTTGCTTCGACACCGACCCCGCTACCTTGTGGCCGTGCGATTCGATCAAAGTGCGTGCGTCGTCCCGACTCATTCCCACAAGAGTACCAGTCAGCACGAAGGTCTTCGCGCCCACGCGCGCCGGTTTCGCCGCGGCGGCCTCTTTCAGACGCACGCCGCGTCCAGGGTCGAGGAGCCGGTCGATGACGTCGCTGTTGTGCGGCTCCTGCATGAACTTGTCGATGCTTTCCATGATCTCGGGCCCGATACCTTCCAGGGGGACCTCCAGCGGCGCCGCATTGGCCTTCTTGCGCTTCACGTTGTCCTTGCGGATTTGCTCTTTCTCAGCCGCGAGCGCGCTCCAATCGGCCTGGCGAAGGGATTGCATCGATCCAAAGTGGCGCGCGAGGATCTTTGCCACTTCTTCCCCGACGCCTGGAATGCCCAAGGCAAAAATAAAGCGTGCCAGGTCCATCCTGCGCGAGCGCTGGATTGCATCGATCACGTTCTGCGCCGACCTCTCCGCCATGCGATCGAGATTCGCGAGCGTCTCCTTGCCGAGGCGGTAGAGATCGGCCGGGCTCTTGATCATGTCGCGGTCCACCAGCTGCTCGACCAGTTTCTCGCCGACGCCTTCGATATCCATGGCGCGCCGCCCCACGAAATGCAATATCGCCTGCGTGCGCTGCGCGCGGCAATACAGGCCGCCGCTGCAGCGGGCTGCCGCCTCGCCCGGCAGTCGAACCACGGGCGACTGGCATACCGGGCAGCGTTCCGGCATGGCGAAGCTGTCCGCGGCCCTGCGGGGACCTTTTTCGCGCACGCCCACGACCTCCGGGATCACGTCTCCGGCGCGGCGCACGATGACGGTATCGCCGGGCCAGACGTCCTTGCGCCGCAGTTCGTCCTCGTTGTGCAGCGTCGCGTTGGTAACGGTGACGCCGCCGACCACCACCGGCGCGAGGCGCGCCACCGGCGTCAATACCCCGGTGCGGCCGACCTGAACTTCGATCTTCAGCACCTGCGTCGCCTGTTCCTCGGCGGGAAACTTGTGTGCGACGGCAAAGCGCGGCGCGCGTGACACGAAACCCAGCTTGTCCTGCCAATCGAGCCGGTTCACCTTGTAGACCACGCCGTCGATGGCGTACGGCAGCTGATCGCGTTTCTTTTGTATGCCGCCATAAAAATCCAGCAATCCTTCCACTCCCTGCGCGACGCCGCGTTCCCTGGCTACGGGAAATCCGAGCGCATGCAAGCGATCGAGCAGCCCGGCGTGGGTTTTCCAGCCTGCCTTGGCGGTGACGCCTGTGCCGTAGGCAAAAAAACGCAGCGGCCGCCGTGCCGTAAGCGTTGAATCGAGCAGGCGCAGGCTGCCCGCAGCCGCATTGCGGGGATTCGCGAACACCTTCTCCTGCGCCTCGCGTTGCCTTGCATTTAGCTTTTCGAAGTCCGCCTTGTAGAAGATGACCTCGCCCCTCACCTCGAGTTCTTCGGTATCCGGCGCCTCGGGCAGCCGCAGCGGGATCGCGCGCACCGTGCGCAGGTTCGGCGTCACGTCTTCGCCCGTGGTGCCATCGCCTCGTGTGGCGCCCTGCACAAATACGCCCTTGCGGTAAGAGAGGCTGATTGCCAGGCCGTCGAACTTGGGCTCGAGCGCGTATTCCACCGCCTCGACGCCCAGCGCCTCGCGCACGCGCCGGTCGAAGGCGCGCACTTCGTCTTCGTCGAAGGCATTCGCAAGCGACAGCATCGGGGCACGATGCCGCACTTGCGCAAACTCGGGCAGCGGCGCGGCGCCAACCCGCTGCGTCGGGGAATCGTCGCGTCTCAGATCCTTGTGGTCCTGTTCGAGCTGCATCAGCTCACGGAACAGGCGGTCGTATTCGGCGTCGCTGAGCGCCGGATCGTCCAGCACGTGGTAGCGGTGATTGTGCTGCTCGAGCTCCTTGCGCAGCCGTTCGGCCCGCTCGCGCACCTGCTTCGAGGCGCCCATTTCAGGAAAACAGGCGCAACGCCGCCGAACTGCCCGGGGTCAAGCCGCGCGCTTCGAGCCTGGCGCGCACCGCGTCGAGTTGCATGCCGATGGCCGCCAGGGCGCGCTCGTCCAGCGCGTTGCCGTTGTCGTCCACGATGCGCCCGCCTAGCACCGCGGCGAGCTGGTGCGCGAGCCGGGCCATGCTCTCGAACGAGCGCCGGGTATCGGGCGTGCGCGTGACATCGAGCTCGAGCGAGAGCGCCTGCGGCGCGGCATCGCGCATCGTGGCGGCGGAGAACACGCTGCCGTCCTTGGCGCCCAGCGTGTAGAGCAGCCGCTGCTCGTCGTCGCGCATCGCGAACCTGCCCCCCGCCTCCAGGGCGAGGCCGCTCGCTTCCGCCGCGGCGCGGATCTTGGTGCCGGCGAACGGCCCCCCGGTCACGTGCACCACCACCTGGATGTCCGTTTCAGCGCAAAAATCATCCAGGCTGCGCGCCGCCTCGACCGCGGCGCGCATTTCCGGCGCCGAGACCGTGGCGCCGACAGAAGCCGCCACCGTCTCCACCGCGGAACGGAACTCGATCAGGTCCGCCTCACCGATGGCGCCGTCGCGCGAGACGAGCTGCAGGCCCGCGCGCCACGACTTGCCGTCCTCAGATCCAGCCAGCAGCGCACGCCGGGCGTGCCGGCGCTCGATAGCATGCCACTGCTCGCGCAGGGCAACTTGGGCGAGCGGGTGCTCGGCAGTGAAATTCACGATGTAATCGATGACCGGATCGGGCCGTGCCGTTGCATCCGGCGGCGCGGCGCGCATGGAGGCTCTTGGCGTTTCCTCCGCAGCGCCGCCTGGATGCGCGGCGACGGATTGGTGCAGCAGCACGTCGTCATGGGCGGAACGAAAAGAGCGTTCGGCCGCACGCTTCGCGCCGCGTTCCTGGAGGCGGTTGTAGATCAGGACGCCGGCCACCACCAGCGCCCCGATCGCAAGCAGGCTGATCTGCAGTTCGCTCATGGCAGGGTCATGTGACGCGCCAGGGCCGCCCAGGCGAGGCTCAGGCGGCGAGCTCCTCCCGGATCCGCAGGGCTTCTTCGATGTCCACCGCGACCACCCGGGACACGCCGGATTCGGGCATCGTGACGCCGATCAACTGGGTCGCCATCTCCATGGTTATCTTGTTGTGACTGATGAACAGGAACTGCGTCTGCGCCGACATTTTGCGCACCAGGTCGCAAAAGCGGGTGGTATTGCTGTCATCCAGCGGCGCGTCCACTTCGTCGAGCAGGCAGAACGGCGCGGGATTGAGCTGGAACATCGCAAACACCAGGGAAATCGCCGTCAGGGCCTTCTCCCCGCCCGACAGCAGGTGGATGCCGGTATTGCGCTTGCCGGGCGGATGCGCCATGACCTGCACGCCGGCATCGAGAATTTCCTCGCCCGTCATGACCAGCTTCGCATCGCCGCCGCCGAACAGCACCGGAAACAGCGAACCGAAATGGCGGTTCACGCTGTCGAACGTCTGCCGCAGCAGTTCGCGCGACTCGCGATCGATGCGCCGGATCGCATCCTCCAGCGTCTTCATGGCCTCCTCCAGGTCCGCCGACTGCGCGTCGAGGAAGCCCTTGCGCTCGCGCGCGGTGGCCAGCTCATCGAGAGCCACCAGGTTGACCGCGCCGAGATCGTTCACCGCCTGCGTGAGCCGCGTGATTTCACTCTGCAGGGTGGCGGGCCGCGGTGCGTCCACAGCATCCGCGGCGAGGCGCGCTTCGTCCGCGCCCGCTTCGTGCAGCTGCATTTCGTACTGGTCGTGATTGATCTGCGCCGCCTGTTCCTTGAGTCGCAAATCGCTGATGCGATCACGCAACGGCGCGATCGAATTCTCGATCTTGAGCCGCTCCTCTTCCAGGCCACGCAGCATCCCCGCCGCGGCCTCTACGGTCTCGCGCGCGCCGGCGAGCGTCTTCTCGCATCCCATCCTCGACTCGGCCGCCGCATCCAGGGCGGCGCGCACGGCCGGCACCGGGTCCACGGCAAGCTCCTGGGTCAGGCGGGCGACCTCCACTTCGGCATGGCCGATCTGCTGGTCGATCATGCGCACCGAATTGTCGATCTCTGCAATTTTCGCCGTGACCTCGCGTTCCCCGAATGCCGCGTCCTGCGCCTCGCGCTCGGCCTGCTGGGTGCTTATGCGCTGCGCGGCAAGCGCGGTTTCAGCCGCAACGTAGCCTTCGCGCACCGTTTCGAGCTTTTGCTTGGCTGCGCGGATTTCATCGCCGATACCCGCTGCCGCTGCGCGTGCTTCGCCGAGCCGCGTGCCGTCGCGCGCGGCCTCCGCGCCGATGATGCCGATTTCATCGCGGATCTGCGCCGTGCGCTCGCGGTAGCGCTCCAGCGCCTGGCCCTGCTTGAGGGCTTCGATTTCCGCGTTGTGCTTCTCCTGCCGTTGCGTCCCAACTGCCTCTCGCGCCTGCTCGAGGGCGGCATTGCGCTCCGCGAGCTGGTTGTCGATGCGCTTCGCCTCGGCTGCCGTTGCCTCGGCTCGTTGCGCCAGGCTGCGGCAGCGCTCCTCGAGGCTCTCGATCTCTGCCTGGCGCGCAAGAATCCCGGCATCGGTGGAATCCGGCGCATGGAAGCTCAGCGTATGGCGCGTGAACTGGTCGCCTTCGCGATTCACCAGGCAGGCGCCGGCCGGGAGCGACGCGCGCTGTTCCACCGTGGGCTTGCCCTCGACGGCGTAGACACCGCTGAACCAGTCTGCGAGCGCTCCTGCCAGCCTGCCGTCGATGGCGTGCACCTTGGCCTGCAACGGCGTGTGCCCGCGCAGCGCCTCGGCGCTAGCGTCGGCCGATCCAGGCGCGAACAAGCTCGCCTTGACTGGCGGACGGTCTGCCCCCAGCGCGCTGCTGTTGCCGAGTTCCAGCGCGTGCAGGCGCTCACGCAGCACCGATTCGACCGCGGTTTCCCACCCGTGGTCGATGCGGATTTTCTGCCAGAAGCGCGGCAGTGCGGCGAGCTGATGGCGTTCCAGCCACTCGTGTAGCGGCGCTTCTTCCTCGGCGGCAGCCTGGACCTGCTTCAGCGTCGCGAGTTGGGCATCGGCAGCGGTGTGTTCCCGGCTCGCCTCGGCATCGGCTTCCGCGGCAGTTGCACTGGTCGCGGCAAGCGCCACGGTCTGCGCTTCGAGGGCATCGAGCGCGACCTGCGTTTCGGCCAAGGCCCGGTCGAACGCCAGTACGCGTTCGCTGGCGAGGTTCATGCCCGCCGAGTCCGGTTCGGCAAGCGATGGCAGCTCGGCCTCCAACCGCTCACGCCGTTGCGCGAGCGACTGGAGGTTGCCTTCCAGGTGCGCAACCTTCTGCTGCTCGAGCAATTGCCGGCTTTCGGCCTGCAGCAGCTTGCTGCGCGACTCGTTCAACTGCTCCTGCAGCGCGCGGTAGGCGTTTTCGGCCTGCGGCAGACGCGTATTCTGCGCCGCCAGGCTGGCCTGCGCATCGGCGACCCGTTGCTTCGCGCCGCCGGAACGGGCGGCCCACATGTGCAGCGCCTGCGTCAATTGCGAGCGCTGCTCCCGCCACGAAGCGAGCTGCGACCTGCGTTCCGTGTGCTGGCTCTCCAGGCGGTAGCGGCTCTCTTCCACGTGCCGCAACTCCGATTCATGCTTTGCCACCTCGGCGTTGGCCCCGTACACGGCGGCCTGCGCCGCATTGAGGCCGTCACCGGCAGCGAAATGCGCGACGCGCGCCGACTCGGCCCGGCTTTCCACCTCCCGCAGCCGCGCCGTTCCGGCTTCGGCTTCGTTGGCGACGCTGGCAATCTCTTGCGCATGCCGGGCGCGATCGGCCGCCGCGTCCTTGCGGCGCAAAAACCAGAGCAGATGCTGCTTGAACTGCAGTTCCTGCCGCAGCGCCTTGTAATGCGAAGCGACCTCGGCCTGGCCCTCGAGCTTCTCGATCTGCGCGCCCAGTTCGGTGCGGATATCAGTGACGCGCGCGAGGTTCTCGCGCGTATCGGCAAGACGGTGCTCGGTCTCCTTGCGCCGCTCCTTGTAGCGCGAAATGCCGGCCGCCTCCTCCAGGAATACGCGCAGCTCGTCGGGCCTTGCGTCGATCACACGGGAAATCATTCCCTGTTCGATGATGGCGTAAGCGCGCGGCCCCAGGCCGGTGCCGAGAAACAGGTCCGTGATGTCGCGCCGCCGGACGTGCGTGCCGTTGATGTAGTACGAGGACTCGCCGTCGCGCTGCAGCACCCGCCGCACCGAGAGCTCCGCGTATTGCGACCATTGCCCGGCCGCGCGCCCGAGTGAGTTGTCGAACATCAGCTCCACGCTGGCGCGCGCGAGCGGCTTGCGGTCGCCCGCACCGTTGAAGATGACATCCTGCATGGAGTCGCCGCGCAGGGCGGAAGCGCGCGACTCGCCCAGCACCCAGCGCACCGCGTCTATGACGTTTGACTTGCCGCAGCCGTTCGGGCCGACGATGCCCACCAGCTGGCCGGGAACGTGGATCGACGTGGGGTCGACGAAGGACTTGAAACCGGAGAGTTTGACCTGAGTGAGGCGCACTTACGATCGCTTCTGGTGGCGTTTTTGAATTTCGAAAATGATACCATTCGGACGCGCAATTTCCGTTGCATTTGCAGGGCTTATTTTCGATTTTAATTTCCGACTTTCCGACATTCCATGACCACGCGCCCGAGCAAACGCCTGCAGACCTTCGCCAATCCGTCGCCCCGCCGCGACTACCGGATTTGCATGGAGATTCCGGAGTTCACGTGCTTGTGCCCGCTCACCGGGCAGCCGGATTTCGCCGTCCTGTGCCTCGAGTACGTGCCCGACCGCTGGTGCGTGGAGTTGAAGTCGCTCAAGCTGTACGCGTGGTCCTTCCGCGACCAGGGTGCGTTTCACGAAGCGGTGACGAACCGAATCCTGGAGGACCTGGTGAAGGCAACGCAGCCCCGCTTCATGCGTTTGACGGCAAAGTTCAACGTGCGCGGCGGGATCTATACTTCGATCGTCGCCGAGCATTTCAAACGCGGCTGGAAACCGCACCCCTGAGGCCCGATGCCATCCATCCAGAAAACGATTGAGGACGCCTGGGAAGGCCGCGCCTCGCTGACCCCCGCCACTGCGCCCAAGGATCTGCGCGGTGCCGTGGAAGAGGTCATTGCCGGGCTCGATTCCGGCCAGCTGCGCGTAGCCGAAAAGACCGGCGGCGCCTGGGTCACGCACCAGTGGCTCAAAATGGCGGTGCTGCTTTCGTTTCGACTTGAGGAAAACCGCGTCATGGAAGGGGGCGCCACCCGCTACTACGACAAAGTTTCATCAAAATTCACTGCATTTGATTTTGCCAAGGCTGGCGTGCGTGTCGTGCCGCCGGCGATGGCACGTCGCGGGGCCTATATCGCGAAGAACGTCGTTCTCATGCCCTCCTACGTCAACATCGGCGCCTATGTGGACGAAGGCACCATGGTCGATACCTGGGCCACGGTGGGTTCCTGCGCGCAGATCGGCAAGAATGTGCATCTCTCGGGCGGCGTCGGGATCGGCGGCGTGCTCGAGCCGGTGCAGGCCGGTCCGGTGATCATCGAGGACAACTGCTTCATCGGCGCGCGCTCCGAAGTCGTCGAAGGCGTGATCGTCGAGGAGAACAGCGTGCTTTCGATGGGCGTGTTCATCGGCCAGAGCACCAAGATCTTCAACCGCGAGACGGGCGAAGTGCTCTACGGCCGCGTGCCGTCGGGCTCCGTGGTGGTGGCCGGCACCATGCCTTCCGGGGATCGCAGCTGCGCCCTGTATTGCGCGGTGATCGTGAAGCGGGTGGATGCAAGGACGCGCGCCAAGACCAGCCTGAACGACCTCCTGCGCGGCGATTAGCGGCTAAACTAGACAGACGTAAGGGGAGAACGCCTATGTCCGCGATGAAGCGCCTGTTCCAGTTGATGGCCGACAAGAAGGCCTCCGACATATTTCTCTCCGTCGGCGCGCCCATCAACATCAAGATCAACGGCGTGGCGATGCCGGTGAACCAGACGGTGCTCAACGCGGACGCGGTAAAGACGCTGCTCTACGAAGTGTTGAACGAGAAGCAGATCCGCGAGTACGAAGACGAAATGGAAATGAACACCGCCTTCGCGCTCGAAGGCGTCGGCGCCTTCCGCATCAGCGCCTTCCGCCAGAAGGGCTCGCCGGCGGTGGTGGTGCGCTTCATCCCGGGCGATGTGCCGAAATTCGACACCCTGGGACTGCCCGACGTGCTCAAGGAAATCATCATGCAGAAGCGCGGCCTGATCCTGATGGTCGGCGCCACCGGCTCGGGCAAGTCGACGTCCCTTTCGGCGATGCTCGACCTGCGCAACGAACAGAAATCGGGCCACATCCTGACGCTGGAAGACCCGGTCGAATTCATCTTCAAGAACAAGAAATCGATCGTCAACCAGCGCGAGGTCGGCACCGACACCAAGAGCTTCGAAACCGCGCTGAAGAACGCGCTGCGGCAGGCGCCGGATTGCATCCTGATCGGCGAAATCCGCGACAAGCAGACCATGGGCATGGCGCTCGCCTACGCCCAATCGGGCCACCTGGCGCTCGCCACGCTGCACGCGAATAACAGTTACCACGCCATGAACCGGATCATCAGCTTCTACCCGCTGGAGAACCGCCCGACGCTGCTGCTCGACCTCTCGGCCGCGCTGCAGGCGATCGTCTCGCAGCGCCTGGTGCGCACCAAGACCGGCTCGCGGCGCGCCGCAGTCGAGGTGCTGCTCAATACGCGCCACATCCAGGAACTGATCGAGAAAGGCGATGTGAACGAAATCAAGGACGCGATGGAAAAGAGCATGTCGCCCGGCTCGCAGACCTTCGAGCAATCGCTGTTCAAAATGTTCATGGACGGCTCGATCACGCAGGATGAGTGCATGGTGAACGCCGATTCGGCCACCAACATGCTCTGGCTCATCAACCAGGCGACCGCCGGGAACATTTCGGCGAGTGGCAGCGCGCCTACCTTGGGCGACAAGAAGGACGAGAAGAAGGACGCCGCGCTCTCGACCACCATGGGGCCGGGTGCGTCATTCAGCGACTTCAAGATCGACGCCAGCGTCTAGCTTGCAGGGAGTACTGGAACTCGCGCAGGACCTCATTCGCCGGCGCTCGGTCACGCCCGAGGACGCCGGCTGCCAGGACCTGATCGCCACCCGCCTCGCCGCCGCCGGCTTCAAGTGCGAGCCGATGCGCTTTGGCGAAGTGAGCAACCTCTGGGCGCGGCGCGGTACCGGCAAGCCGCTGCTGTGCTTTGCCGGCCATACCGACGTGGTGCCCACCGGACCGCTTGCGCAATGGCATTCGGATCCGTTCACACCGACGCTGCGCGAGGGCAAGCTTTACGGGCGCGGCGCGGCGGACATGAAGTCATCCATCGCCGCCTTCGTCGTCGCCGCCGAAGCCTTCGTCAAGGAACGTCCCGCCCATGGCGGTTCGATCGCTTTCCTTCTCACCTCGGACGAGGAAGGTCCGTCGGTGGACGGCACGGTGAAGGTCGTTGAGGTCCTCAAGCGACGCGGCGAGACGATGGACTACTGCATCGTCGGCGAGCCAACTTCGGTCGATGCGCTGGGAGACATGCTGAAGAACGGGCGGCGCGGCTCGCTCTCGGGGCGCCTCACCGTGCGCGGCATCCAGGGCCACGTCGCCTACCCTCACCTCGCCCGCAATCCCGTGCACCAGCTTGCACCCGCGCTGGCCGAGCTGGCGAAGACACAGTGGGACAAGGGCAACGAGAGCTTTCCGCCGACCACGTGGCAGGTGTCGAACATTCACGGCGGCACTGGCGTCGGTAATGTCATCCCCGGCAGCGTTGAGGTGGACTTTAATTTCCGCTTCTCCACCGAGAGCACGGACACCGGCCTGATGCAGCGGGTCGAAGCCATCCTGAAGAAGCACGGCCTGGAGTACTCGGTGTCCTGGGTAACCGGCGCTCGCCCCTTCCTCAGTGCCAACGGCAAGCTGGCGCAAACCGTCACCGACATCTGCAAGCGCCATACCGGGCGCACGGCAGAACTCTCCACCACCGGCGGAACGTCGGACGCGCGCTTCATCATCGAGATCTCGCCGGAAGTCCTGGAGCTCGGACCTGTCAACGCCAGCATCCACAAGCTCAACGAGCACATCGAAGTCGCCGCGCTCGACCAGTTGGCGGGCATCTACCTCGACACGCTGCGCGCGCTGCTGCCTTGAAAGTATCCCGGCTGCTGCGTGAAACCGCGCAGCGCTTCTCGCGCGCAGGATTGCATTTCGGCCACGGCACGCACAACGCCAAGGAAGAAGCCGCCTGGCTGATCTCGTCGGTATTGGGATATCTTTTGGAAGAAGAAGTAACCGAAAAAGATCATAAAAAGATCGAAGCCCTCGCCCGACGCCGCATCCGCGAGCGGATTCCGCTGGCCTACCTGCTCAAGGAAGCCTGGCTCGGCGAGCGTTCTTTCTACATCGACAAGCGCGCCATCGTGCCGCGCTCCTTCATCGCCGAGCTGCTGCGCGATCACCTGAGCCCGTGGCTGGCGCGCGAACCGAAGCGAGTGCTGGACCTCTGCACCGGATCGGGCTGCCTCGCCGTGCTTCTGGCGCTCGAATTTCCCAACGCCGGAGTTGATGCAGCCGATCTATCGTCTGCTGCCCTTCAGGTAGCCAGGATCAACATCAGGCAGCATCGATTGCGAAAGCGCATCCGCGCCATCCGATCGAATCTGTTCGATTCGATCAAGCGACAAAAATACGACCTGATTGTCAGCAACCCGCCTTACGTGACGGCGCGCTCGATGCGCAAACTGCCAAAGGAGTACCGCCACGAGCCGGCGGTCGCGCTGGCAGCCGGCAAGGACGGACTCGACCTCGTGCACAGGATCCTCGTCGAGGCGAAGGATCACCTCATGCCGGGCGGTCTGCTGGTGTGCGAGATCGGCGGCAACCGCAAGGCGCTGGAGCGCGCCTATCCGAAACTCGAATTCGCCTGGCCGGAAACGAGCGATCCCGGCAGCGTGTTTATCTTGCAGAAGAAACAGCTGCCTGTGGTTTAATCAAACGCATGCTTGACCCGAGTCGCATCGAGACGCGCTACGCCAAAAGCGGTGAGCTGAACATCGCCTATCAGGTGTTCGGCGAAGGGGACGTGAAGATGGTGTTCATTCCCGGGTGGGCGTCGAACGTCGAAAATATTTGGACGTTGCCAGAGTTCGCCGAGTTCGCGGGCAAGCTGGCGCAGTTCGCGCGGGTGATCCTGCTCGACCGGCGCGGCACCGGGCTCTCGGATCCCGTCGTCAACCCGCCGACCCTCGAGGAGCGCATGGACGACGTGCGCGCAGCGCTCGACGCGGCTGGTTGGGAGCGCGCCGTGATCTGGGGTGTATCGGAGGGCGGGCCGATGGCGATGATGTTCGCCGCAACCTATCCCGATCGCGTGCCGGCGCTACTCCTTTATGGCACGTACGCGCGCTTCAGTAGGGCGGAGGATTATCCGCACGGGATTCCGCCAAAAGCGAACGAGAAATGGCTGGGAAGCATCGAGTCAACATGGGGCACGGGCGAGCTTTCCCGCTCGTTCGCCCCCAGCAGGGCGGCTGACCCGGCCGAAATGCGCATTCTTGCGCAACTCGAACGTCTGGCGATGAGCCCCGGGACGGCGCGCAAGCTGTTCACGTTGACGACGCAGATCGACGTGCGACATGTGCTGCCGGCGATTCGCGTACCGACGTTGATCCTGCACCGCGTGCAGGACCAACCGGTGAATGTGGGGCACGCGCGTTACCTCGCCGAGCGAATCGTCGGTGCGAAATACGTCGAATTGCCCGGGCAAGATCACATGCCATTCATGGGGGATATGGACGCGTTGCTGGGCGAGGTGCGCGAGTTCCTCACCGGAGAACGCGCGGCCCCCGAGATGGACCGTATCCTGACGACAATCCTTTTTTGCGACATCGTCGACTCGACCAGGCGTGCCGCCGAACTCGGCGATCACGAATGGAAGCGAGTATTGTCGCGGTTCTATGCGGTGGCCGACGGAAAACTGCAACACTTTCGCGGGCGCAAACTCGACACCGCAGGCGACGGACTGTTCGCGGCTTTCGACGGCCCGGCGCGTGCTGCGCGCTGCGGCGTCGCGCTAGTCGAAGCAGTGCAGGCGCTGGGCCTGCGCTTGCGCGTAGGTGTGCACACCGGCGAATGCGAGGTGCTGGGCGATAAGTACAGCGGGATAGCAGTGCACCTGGGAGCACGCGTAGCATCGGCTGCAGAACCCGGTCAGGTGCTCGTCACCTCGACGGTGAAAGATCTGGTCGTCGGATCCGGCATCCATTTCGAGGATCTCGGATTGCGCACGCTCAAAGGCGTGCCGGACGAGTGGAGACTGTATCGACTGGCGGGCTGATGCAAAACGACTGAATTAGGTGGGGTGACCGATGGGACTCGAACCCACAACAACCGGAATCACAATCCGGGACTCTACCATTGAGCTACGGCCACCATTGCCACTGCAATTCTACTGGCCTGCCCGGCGGGACTCGAACCCACAACCCCCAGCTTAGAAGGCTGGTGCTCTATCCGGTTGAGCTACGGGCAGATTCGTTATCCCGCCTTGCAGTTTAACCTGCACGTTCCGGGGCAGATCCTTGGTCGGG
Source organism: uncultured Bordetella sp. (assembly GCA_964616875.1). GTDB lineage: Bacteria > Pseudomonadota > Gammaproteobacteria > Burkholderiales > SG8-39 > RBG-16-66-20. The sequence continues at coordinate 14,748 of CAZTSJ010000110.1, forward strand.
GTGGAGAGATTTGAACTCCCGACATCCTGCTCCCAAAGCAGGCGCGCTACCAGGCTGCGCTACACCCCGAAAATCGGGCGCCAATGATACTCTTTTTTGGGCTTGCGGCAGGGGGGCATATCTGTTAAAAACGCTACCTTCATTTTTCAGGCCAGCGCATAAATGGCTGTCGATCTGTCCCGTAAGAGCTTCGTGTCCTACGCCCCCAAAAAGGGCGAGGAGTACATGAATTCGAAGCAGCGCACCCACTTCCGCAAGATCCTCGAAGGCCTCAAGGCCGAACTGTCGCAGGAGATCGACCGCACGGTGCACACCATGCAGGACGAGGCGACGGTGTTCGCGGACCCGAACGACCGCGCCAGCCAGGAATCCGACATGGCGCTGGAACTACGCAACCGCGACCGCGAGCGCAAGCTGATCAAGAAGATCAACGAGACCATCGCCCGCATCGACGCCAACGAGTACGGCTACTGCGAAAGCTGCGGCGTGGAGATCGGGCTGAAGCGCCTCGAAGCGCGTCCTACCGCCACGCTCTGCATCGACTGCAAGACCCTCGACGAAATGCGCGAAAGACAGGTCGCGAAGTAAGCGCCCTGGGTTCTGCTTCCCTGCTTACCCCTGCTTCGCGGCCTCGGGGGCCCCGACGGCCTTCATCGACAGGCGTACTCTGCCCTTGTCGTCTGCCTCGAGCACCTTCACCTTCACGATCTGGCCTTCTTTCAGGTGATCTGACACGGCATTGACGCGCTCGTTGCTGATCTGCGAGATGTGCAGCAGGCCGTCGCGGCCCGGCAGCAGCTGGATGATGGCGCCGAAGTCGAGCAGGCGCAGCACTGGGCCCTCGTAGATTTTGCCGACTTCGACGTCGGCGGTGATGTCCTTGATGCGCTTGAGTGCCGCTTCGCCGCCCTCGGGCGAGACGCAGGCGATGGAAATCATGCCGTCGTCCTCGATCTCGATGGTGGTGCCGGTCTCCTCCTGGATGCCGCGGATCACCACGCCGCCCTTGCCGATGACGTCGCGGATCTTGTCCGGGTTGATCTTGATCTTGAGGATGCGCGGCGCGAAGGTGGACAGCTCTGCGCGCGAACTACCCATCGCCTGCTTCATCTGCGCGAGAATATGCATGCGCGCCTCGCGCGCCTGGTCGAGCGCCACCTTCATGATGTTCTGGTTGATGGACTCGATCTTGAGGTCCATCTGCAGCGCGGTGATGCCGGTCGCGGTGCCCGCGACCTTGAAGTCCATGTCGCCGAGGTGATCTTCGTCGCCCAGGATGTCGGTCAGCACGGCGAAGCGGTTGCCTTCCTTGATGAGGCCCATTGCGATGCCCGCGACGTGGTCCTTGATCGGCACCCCGGCGTCCATCAGCGCGAGGCTGCCGCCGCACACCGAGGCCATCGAGGACGAGCCGTTCGATTCCGTGATCTCGGAGACGATGCGCAGCGAATAGCCGAAATCCGCGGCCGGCGGCAGCATGCCCACCAGCGCGCGCTTTGCGAGGCGGCCATGGCCGATTTCGCGGCGCTTGGTGAATCCGAATCGGCCGGTTTCGCCGGTCGAGTACGGAGGGAAGTTGTAATGGAACATGAAGCGCTCGCGGTACTCGCCCGCCAGCGCGTCGATGATCTGCTCGTCGCGCCCGGTGCCCAGCGTCACGGTGACCAGCGCCTGCGTCTCGCCGCGCGTGAACAGCGCCGAGCCGTGGGTGCGGGGCAGCACGCCGGTGCGGATGGCGATCGGGCGCACGGTGCGTGTGTCGCGACCGTCGATGCGCGGTGCGCCATCCAGGATCTGGTTGCGCACGATCTTCGATTCGACCGCGAAGCACAGGTCCTTCACGGTGTTGGAGTCCGGGCCGCCTTCGGTGCCCACGCCAACGGCTTCGAATACGCGCTTCCAGATGGCGTCGATCGCCTCCGAACGTGCGCCCTTCTGGCGCATCGCGAACGCCTTGCGCAGGTCGCCTTCCGACATCTCGGCGATCTTTGCCGCCAGCGCGTCGTCTTTGGCGGGGGCTTTCCAGTCCCAGGCGGGTTTGGCTGCCACCTCCGCGAGTTCTTCGATGGCGTTGATCGCGGCCTGCATCTGTTCGTGGCCATGCACCACGGCGCCGAGCATTATGTCTTCCGGCAGTTCAAGCGCTTCGGACTCCACCATCAGCACGCCCTGGCTGGTGCCGGCGACCACCAGGTTGAGTTTGGATTCCTTGAGCTGCGACAGCGTCGGGTTGATCACGTACTGGCCGTCGAGGTAGCCGACGCGCACTGCGCCGATCGGCCCGCTGAAGGGCACGCCCGAGAGCGTCATCGCTGCCGATACCGCGATCATGGCCGGGATGTCGGCATCCACCTCCGGATTGAGCGAGAGGACCTGCGCCACCACCTGCACTTCGTTGTAGAAGCCATCCGGAAACAGGGGCCGGATCGGGCGGTCGATGAGCCGGGAGGTCAGGATCTCCTTCTCGGTCGGACGTCCCTCGCGCTTGAAGAAGCCCCCCGGGATCTTGCCCGCGGCGTAGGTCTTTTCCGCATAGTCGACTGTCAGCGGGAAGAAGCTCTGCCCGGGCTTGGCTGATTTCGAGGCCGTCACTGCCGCGAGGACCACGGTGTCGTCCACCGTGCAAAGGACGGCGCCGTGCGCCTGGCGCGCGATTTCCCCGGTCTCCAGCGTGACCTGCTGCGTGCCGAGGGTGAAGGTTTTCTTGATCGGATTCAAAGGGATTCCTTTGTGTGGGACGCAAACAAGAAACGCTCATCGAATCGATGAGCGTTTCTTGTTACGGCATGCGGAAAATGGGACGGGCAGCGAGGGTGTTACTTGCGCAGCCCGAGCTGCTCGATCAGCGAACGGTATTTGTCCGCGTCTTTGCGCTTCAGGTAATCGAGCAGCGTGCGGCGCTGGCTGACCATCTTCAGCAGACCGCGGCGCGAATGGAAATCCTTGACGTGGGACTTGAAGTGCTCGGCGAGGCCGTTGATGCGCTCGGTGAGCAGCGCGATCTGCACTTCCGGGGAACCGGTATCGCTGGCGGACCGCTGGTGCTGCTTGACGACCTGCGCCTTCTGCGCAACCTGCAAACTCATACGCTCTTCTCTCTTTTTGGCTCGGTATGTGAGGCGGGCATTCTAGCGATATTGCCGCCGGCATACAAGTTTTTCGTGGTATTTCAGGCCCTTGCAATCAGTCTGGCGGGACGCAGTTCATCCCCCGGTCCACCCTCGCCCACGCCCAGCAGCACGCCGGCGTTGCCGTAGACGCGGCAGGGACCCTGGCCTGCGGCAGCAAGCGCGATGGTCTGGCCGTTGAGGAAGCGACCAGCCAGTTCCTCTGGCAGGTCCAGGCGGGGCAGCTCTTCCAGCAGGCTGTCCGGCGGCAGCAGCCACGCGCGGCGCGCCTCCTCGCCCAGCGCCTGGAGTTCATCCAGCGCCACGGCCTGGTCCAGCCGGAAACCGGCGACCGCGGTACGGCACAGTCCTTCCAGGTGTGCCACGGTGCCCAGCGCGAGACCCAGATCGACAGCCAACTGGCGCACGTAGGTGCCCTTGCTGCACCTGATGCGCAGCTGCAGCAGGTCTCCCGCGTGCTCGAGCAGTTCGAGTTCGTGCACCGTCACATGCCGGGCGGCGCGTTCCACCGAGCGGCCCGCGCGCGCGAGCGCGTAGAGCGGTTGCCCGGCGTGCTTGAGCGCCGAGTACATCGGCGGCACCTGCACGATCGCACCGCGAAATCCGGCCAGCGCGAGAGCGAGCCCGGCTGCGTCCACCTTCACCGGCTGGCTTTCGGTGACCGGCCCCTCGGCATCGCCGGTCGCCGTGGCCACCCCGAGCCTGACCTTTGCGCGGTACTCCTTGATCGAATCGAGGCCGAATTGCGCGAACTTGGTGGCTTCGCCGAACAGCAGCGGCAGCAATCCCGAGGCAAGCGGATCGAGCGTGCCCGCATGGCCGGCTTTCTCGGCGTTCAGCAGCCGCTTGACGGCCTGCAGTACCGCGCTCGAGCTGGGCCCGACCGGCTTGTCCAGCAGCAACACGCCATCGAGCTTGCGGCGCGGCATTTTCCGGCCTACCGCTTCGGCGGGATGACGCTGTCGATGAGCCGGGAGAGCCGATCGCCCCGCTCGACCGATTCGTCGTAGACGAAGCGCAGCTCCGGCGTGGTGTACATCGTCATGCGGTGCGAGAGCTGCGAGCGCAGGAATCCCGCCGCGCGCTGCAGGGCGCGGGCGGTCTCGTCTTTTTTATCTGAATTTAAGAGAGTAAAAAATACTTTCGCGTGCGACAGGTCGGGAGCGACATCGACCGAGGTCAGCGTCACCATGCCGACGCGCGGATCGCGCAGCTCGTGGCGCAGCAGGTCGGCAAGTTCGCGCTGGATCAGGTCGGCCACCTTGCGCGGCCGCCCCCGGCTCACAGCGTGCGCGCGACCTCGAGGATTTCGAACACCTCGAACTGGTCGCCTTCCTTGAGGTCCTGGAAGGTCTTGAGCGACATGCCGCACTCGAAACCGGATTTCACTTCGCGCACGTCATCCTTGAAGCGCTTGAGCGAATCGATCTCGCCGCTGTGAATCACCACACTGTCGCGCAGCACCCGCACCTGCGCGCCGCGCTTGACCAATCCTTCCTGCACATAGCAGCCGGCGACCGTGCCGATCTTCGAGATGCGGAACACCTGCCGCACTTCGACCAGACCGATGACGCTTTCCCTGCGTTCCGGTGGCAGCAATCCCGTCAGGGCCGCCTTCACTTCCTCGACGGCGTCGTAGATGACGTTGTAGTAACGCACGTCCACGCCGGCGGACTCGATCAGCTTGCGGGCGGTCGCATCGGCACGCGCGTTGAAGCCGATGATCACCGCGCCCGAGGCCAGCGCGAGGTTCACATCCGACTCCGTGATTCCGCCGACGCCTGCGTGCACCACGCTGACCTTGACCTCTTCGGTCGCAAGGCGCGTCAGGGCATGTGCCAGCGCTTCCTGCGAGCCCTGCACGTCGGCCTTGATCAGCAGGGCAAGGGTCTTCTTGCCGCCGGGTCCTGCGCCGCCTTCGCCCATATTGCTGATCATGTTCTCCAGGTTGGCGGCGCGCTGCTTGGAGAGCTTGACCTCGCGGTACTTGCCCTGGCGGAACAGTGCGACCTCGCGCGCTTTTTTCTCGTCGGCGAGCACGACCATCTCCTCGCCGGCGCGGGGCACATCGGACAGGCCCTGGATCTCCACCGGAATCGACGGGCCGGCGCTCTGCACCGGCTTGCCGTTTTCGTCCAGCATCGCGCGCACCCGTCCGTACACCGCGCCCGCAACCACCACGTCGCCGCGTCTCAGGGTCCCGGACTGCACCAGCAGCGTCGCCACCGGACCGCGGCCCTTGTCGAGGCGCGCTTCGATGACCACGCCCTTGGCCGGCACGTTGATCGACGCTTTCAGCTCCAGCACCTCGGCCTGCAGCAGGATCTGCTCGAGCAGCGCGTCGATGCCTGCGCCGGTCTTGGCCGATACCGGCACCGTCGGCGAATCGCCGCCCAGATCCTCCGGCACCACGCCGTGCTGCAGCAGGTCCTGCCTTACCTTCTCCGGATTGGCTTCGTGCTTGTCGATCTTGTTGATCGCCACCACCAGGGGCACTTTGGCTGCCTTGGCATGGGCGATCGCCTCGATGGTCTGCGGCATCGCGCCATCGTCCGCGGCCACCACCAGCACCACGATGTCGGTCGCCTTGGCGCCGCGCGCGCGCATCGCGGTGAATGCTTCATGGCCGGGAGTGTCAAGGAAAGTAATCACGCCACGCGGCGTTTCGACGTGATAGGCGCCGATATGCTGCGTGATTCCACCGGCCTCGCCAGCCGCGACCTTGGTGCGGCGGATGTAATCGAGCAGCGAGGTCTTGCCGTGGTCGACGTGGCCCATCACGGTCACCACCGGCGGCCGCGCCACCGCGTCGGCGGCCACGCCGGCCGCCTCGTCGACGAGGAACGCCTCGGGATCCTCCAGCCTGGCCGCGCGCGCCGTATGCCCCATGTCCTGCACCACGATCATCGCGGTTTCCTGGTCGAGGACCTGGTTGATCGTCGCCATGGAACCCAGCTTCATGAGCGTCTTGATGACTTCGACAGCCTTCACCGACATGCGGTGCGCGAGTTCGCCCACCGTGATGGTTTCCGGAACCGCGATATCTCGCACCACCGGTTCGGTAGGCTGCGCGAACGCCGGCTCTCCGGTGCCCGTACTTGCCGAGCGGTGGCGTGCGCCGCCGCGTCCGTGCCAGCCGCCTACGCCCCCGCCCATGTCGCCGCGGGTCTTGATGCCGCGCCGGCGCACCGAATCATCCCGCAGGATGGTCGTCTGCTTGACCTTCTTCGCCTTTTTGTCGGCCTTGGGCTCGCCCGCCCTGGGCGCGTGCAGCGTACTGTCCTTGGCGGCGACGCCGGGTGCGGGCGTCTGTGCCGGCGGCGCGGCGCGCTCGGCCTGCTTTTGTTGTGTGTCGCGCTTCTCCCGCTCCTGTTTCTCGCGCAGCTCGTTGGCCTGAATATCCGAAAGCTGCTGCTGGCGCCGCTGCTCTTCCTCGCGCAGTTGCAGCTCTTTCGCACCGGGTCCGCCAGGCGTGGCGGCCGGCGCGGGCGACGGCGCGGGTGCGGGGGCAGGCGCGACGGGCAACGGCATCTCCGCCGCAGTGGCGGCGGCGGCCAGTTCGGACGGATCGCGCTTGACGAACACGCGTTTCTTGCGCACTTCGACCTGGATGGTGCGCGCCTTGCCGGTGGCGTCGGATTTCTTGATTTCGCTGGTGTGCTTGCGCGTCAGCGTGATTTTGTTCTTGGGATCGACCGAGCCGTGCGACTTGCGCAGGTACTCGAGCAGCCTCGCCTTGTCCTGCTCCGAGAGCGAATCGTCGGCGATGCGCTTCTCGACGCCGGCGGCGCGCAGCTGCTCGAGCAGCACCGAAGGCGGCACCTTCAATTCGCTTGCAAACTGGGCGACGCTGGTCTGCGCCACGTTACAGCGTCTCCTTCAGCGCCGCCGCCGAGGGTTTGGCGGCCGCGGCTGCCGCGGTGCCCGCGGCTCCTGCTTCCTCGGCGAACCAGTGCGCGCGCGCCGTCATGATCAGGACCTTGGCGCGCTCCTCGTCCATGCCGGTCATCTCGGAGAGCTCGTCCACCGCCAGGTCCGCCAGCTCGTCGCGGCTCTTGACGCCGTGCGCAGCGAGCTTGGCAGCGAGCGGGTTGTCCATGCCTTCGAGCTGCAGCAGGTCCTGCTGCACGCCGTCGATGCTCTCCTCGCTCGCGATCGCCTGCACCAGCAGCGCATTGCGCGCGCGGCTGCGCAGCTCGTTCACCGTGTTCTCGTCGAAGGCGTCGATCTCCATCATCTCGGTGATCGGCACGTAGGCGATCTCCTCCAGCGTGGAGAAGCCTTCCTGGATCAGGATATCGGCCACTTCCTCGTCGACGTCGATTTTCTCCATGAACAGCTTCTTGACCCGGCTGCCCTCCTCTTCCTGCTTCTTGGTGGACTCGTCCTGCGTCATGAGGTTGATGGTCCAGCCGGTCAGCTCGGAGGCGAGCCTGACGTTCTGCCCGCTGCGGCCGATCGCGATGGCGAGGTTCTCCTCGTCCACCACCACGTCCATGGCATGCTTTTCCTCGTCCACCAGGATCGAGCTCACCTCGGCGGGCGCCAAGGCGCCGATGACGAAGGTGGCGGGATCCGCCGACCACAGCACGATGTCGACGCGCTCGCCCGCCAGTTCCTGGGTCACCGCCTGCACGCGCGAACCGCGCATGCCGACGCAGGTGCCGATCGGGTCGATGCGCCGGTCGTTGGTGTGCACCGCGATTTTGGCGCGCACGCCCGGATCGCGCGCCGCCGACTTGATCTCAAGCAGCTTTTCCTCGATCTCGGGCACTTCCAGCTCGAACAGCTTCATGATGAACTGCGGCGCGGTGCGCGACAGGATCAGCTGCGGGCCGCGCGCGCCACGGTCGATCTTCGCAACCCAGGCACGCACGCGGTCGCCGACGCGCAGGTTTTCCTTCGGAATCATGTGCTCGCGCGGCAACTGCGCCTCGAGCCGCCCGGATTCGACGATGGCGCTGCCACGCTCCATGCGCTTGACGGTGCCGGTGACCAGCTCGTCGCCGCGCGCGAGGAAGTCGTTCAGGATCTGTTCGCGCTCCGCATCCCGAATCCGCTGCAGGATCACCTGCTTGGCGGTCTGCGCGCCGATGCGCCCAAACGGGACGTTCTCGATCGGCTCTTCGATGTAGTCATCGAGCTTGGCGTCGGGCTTGCGGTCCTGCGCCTCCTCGACCGACAGCATCTGCGCCTGGATGTAATCGGGCGCGTCGTCGAGCACCACTTTCCAGCGCCGGAACGCCTTGTAGTTGCCCGTCTCGCGGTCGATCTCGACGCGCACGTCGACGTCCTCGGTGAAGCGCTTCTTGGTGGCGGAGGCGAGCGCAAGCTCGAGCGCGCCGAAAACAACGTCCCGATTGACGTTCTTTTCGCGCGCCAGCGCATCCACCAGCAACAGAATTTCCCGGCTCATTTCTTTCCCTTTGCTTGCAGGTCCGGCACCAGCCGGGCCCGATCAATTTCGTCCAGCTTCAACGCCACCTCGCGGCCTTCCACGTCGAGCGTGGCGACGCCGCCCGCCTCGCCGCGCAACAGGCCGGTGAAGCGCTTGCGGCCGCTCTCGTCCCGCGTCCGCATCTTCACGTCCACTTTACTGCCCGCAAACCGCGTGAAATCGGCCGGCTTGCACAGCGGCCGGTCCAGCCCCGGCGAGGACACTTCCAGCCGGTCATAGTCGATGCCCTCGACCTCCAGCACCCGCGACAGCTGCCGGCTCACCTCGGCGCAGTCATCCACCGTGATGCCCGACTCGTAACCTGCAGGCCGGTCGATGAAAATGGACAGATGCCGCCCCCCGCCGGATGCCCTCGCATCCACCAGTTCGAACCCCATGCCTTCCAGGGTCAGCTGCACCACTTTCGCCATCGCCGCCATGCTTTTCCAAGCGTGCAAACAAAAAATGGGCCGAGGCCCATTTGCATCTGAAACAACTTGAAGTTTAACAGCTTTTTGCTGTTTTTACAATCTCGGCAACCGCTTGCGCGCCGAGTTCTCGCGAGCCTCCGGCGGGCAGGTCGAGCGGCAGGAGGACGGGGCCGTAGCGCACCCGCATCAGGCGGCTGACGCGGCCGCCTGCCGCTTCCACCATGCGCCTGACCTCCCTGTTGCGGCCTTCTGCAAGCACCACGCGATACCACCGGTTGGTAGCCGCGTCTTTTCCATGTTTTATTGCCTCAAGACGCAAAAACCTCGCCGGCCCATCCTGCAACTGAATTCCGGCCAGCAGCTGGTGGATGGCGACTTCGTTCAAGCCGCCTTGCACCCGCACTTCGTATTCGCGCTCGATTTCCTGACGCGGGTGCATGAGCTGGTTGGCAAGTTCGCCCGAATCGGTGAACAGCAGCAGTCCGGCGGAATTCAGGTCCAGCCGCCCGATCGACACCCAGCGCCCGGGACTGAGCTTGGGCAGCTTGTCGAAGACCGTGGCGCGCCCTTCTGGATCACTGCGGGTGACGAGCTCGCCGACCGGCTTGTTGTAGATGATGACGCGGGGAACGCCCTTGCTCGCGCTGATCTTGATTTCTTTGCCATCGAGAAGAATCAGGTCGCCGGGCGCTGCCCGATCGCCCAGCTTGGCCACCTGGCCGCGCACGGACACCCGTCCGCCGGTAATCCAGGTTTCGATTTCCCGGCGCGAGCCGAAGCCGGCCGCGGCCAGCAGCTTCTGCAACCGCTCCCCAGCCGGACTACTGGGTGCTGGCGGCTGGGGCGGCGGGTTCGTTGGCGGCGGGTTGGGAGGTCGCGGGCTCAAGCTCGAGGGTCCGGGCGATTTCCTCCAGCGGCGGGAGCTCCTGCAACGAGAGGAGCCCAAGGTCATCGAGGAAGGATTTGGTGGTGGCGTACAGCGCGGGCCGGCCCGGCGTGTCGCGGTGGCCGACGACGTCGATCCAGCCGCGGCTTTCCAGGGTCTGGACGATCTGCGCCGATACTACGACGCCGCGGATGTCCTCGACATCGCCGCGCGTCACGGGCTGGCGGTAGGCGATGATTGCCAGCGTCTCCATCACAGCGCGCGAGTAGCGCGGGCGCTTGTCCGGGTTGAGGCGTTCGACGAAGGGCTGGAATTCCGCGCGCGTCTGGAAGCGCCAGCCACTCGCGGTATTGACCAATTCCACCGCACGTTCCGACCAGTCTTCGCGCAGCTCGTCGAGCAGCCGGCGCAGGGTATCGGGGCCGATGTCGTCCTCGAACAGGCGTTTCAGGTCCGCCAGCGCAAGCGGCTCCTGCGACGACAGCAGCGCCGCCTCGACGATGCGCTTTGCTTCAGAAGGATTCTGCATTAAGCCTCATGGGGTCTCGACATGGGCGATCCTGATGTATATCGGCGCGTAGCCTTCGGACTGCGTGATTTCGACCAGCATCTCGCGCGCGAGCTCGAGCAGCGCGAGGAACGTGACCACCAGCACCGCGACCCCGAGGCCGGGGTCGAACAGTTCGGTGAATTCGAGCACCCGGCTCGCCTTGAGCCGGCGCAGGATCTGGCTCATGTGCTCGCGCACCGAGAGTTCCTCGCGCAGCACGCGGTGATGCTTGCTCATGCGGGCGCGGAACAGCAGCGAGCGCCAGGCCTCGGCCAGGTCGCGCGGATGCACGTCGGGCAGCCTCTCGAGCGCCGTGCGCTCGACCAGGATCGAGATCGCGAGCGTGTCGCGGCCGACCTGCGGCATGGCATCGAGCTGTTGCGCCGCCTTTTTCATCTGCTCGTATTCGAGCAGCCGGCGCACCAGCTCGGCGCGCGGGTCATCCTCCTCGTCCACCACCGGCGGACGCGGCAGCAGCATGCGCGACTTGATCGCGATCAGCATCGCCGCCATCACCAGGTACTCGGCCGCGAGCTCGAGGTTCCGGCTGCGCATGAGTTCGACGTACTCCAGGTACTGGCGCGTGAGCGGCGCCATCGGAATGTCGAGCACGTCCAGGTTCTGTCTGCGTATCAGGTACAGCAGCAGGTCGAGCGGTCCCTGGAAGGCGTCGAGCAGGATTTCCAGCGCATCGGGCGGGATGTAGAGATCCACCGGCATCTCGACCAGCGGTTCGCCGTAAATTCGTGCAACGGATTGAGAGGTTTGAATCATGAATAGGACAACCCCATCGCTTCGCGAACATCCCGCATGGTGTCGGTGGCGAGCGCGCGCGCCTTGTCGCAGCCGTCGGTGAGGATGTTCTTCACCAGCGTCGGATCGTCGAGGTAGGGCTGCGCGCGCTCGCGTATCGGCGCCAGTTCGGCGAGCACGCTGTCGATCACCGGCTGCTTGCACTCCAGGCAGCCGATGCCCGCGCTGGTGCAACCCTTGCGCACCCATTGCCTTTTTGCCTCGTCCGAATAGACCAGGTGCATCGGCCAGACCGGGCATTTCTCCGGCGTGCCCGGGTCGCCGCGCTTCACGCGCGCGGGGTCGGTGGGCATGGTGCGAATTTTTTTCGCCACGGATTCGGGTTCCTCGCGCAGGCCGATCGCGTTGCCGTAGGACTTGGACATTTTCTCACCGTCCAGGCCGGTGAGCTTGGAAGCTTCGGTCAGCAGGGCTTCCGCTTCCACGAGGATTTTCCTGCCGCCGCCTTCCAGCCAGCCGTAAAGGCGCTCGCTGTCGCCGCGCGGCGTATTCTGCTGTTCGTCCAGCAGCGCTTGGGCGCGTTTCAAGGCCTCGCCGTCGCCGCTTTCAAGGAATTTGGTGCGCAGTTCGTTAAAGAGGCGGGCTTTCTTGCTGCCCATTTTCTTCACCGCCGCCTTCGCCTTGTCTTCATAGCCCGGTTCGCGGCCGTAGAGGTGGTTGAAGCGGCGCGCGAGTTCCCTCGTGAATTCGATATGCGGCACCTGGTCCTCGCCCACCGGGACATAGCGCGCGCGGTAGATCAGGATATCCGCCGCCTGCAGCAACGGATAACCGAGGAAGCCGTAGGTCGTCAGGTCCTTGTCGGCGAGCTTTTCCTGCTGGTCCTTGTAGGTCGGCACGCGTTCCAGCCAGCCCAGCGGCGTCATCATCGACAGCAGCAGGTGCAGCTCCGCATGCTCGGGTATGAGCGACTGCACGAAAAGGGTCGCCTGGTTGGGGTCCACCCCGGCGGCGAGCCAGTCGATCACCATATCGGTGCCGACTTCCTGCAGCGCGCCGGGCTTCTCGTAATCCGTGGTCAGCGCGTGCCAGTCGGCGACGAAGTAGAGGCAGGGATGCTCCGCCTGCAGCCGGACCCAGTTCTTGAGCACGCCGTGGTAGTGCCCGAGGTGCAGCGCGCCGGTGGGGCGCATGCCGGACAGGACTCGATCTTCGAACATCTTCTTGGAAACGACCTAGACGAACAAGCGAACGATGCCGACGCCGAACTCATAGAACGGCTGCAGGAAAAACCACAGCGTGTTGGTCGCCAGCAGGAAAATCAGGATGAAGAAACCGTAGGGCTCGACTCTCGACACGGCGTGGGACCAGCGATCAGGCAACAGGCCCACCAGGATGCGGCCGCCGTCAAGCGGCGGCAGCGGCAGCAGGTGGAGCGCCATCAGGCCGATATTGACGAAGATGCCGGCGCGGCACATCTCGAGGAAGAATCGCTCCTCGACATCGGTTTCGACGAGCGCCTTCATCACCAGCGCCCAGCCGATCGCCATCACGAGATTGCTGCCCGGCCCGGCCGCCGCGACCCAGATCATGTCGCGCTTGGGATGCCGCAGATTGGCCATGTTGACCGGCACCGGTTTGGCCCAGCCGAACAGGAAGCCCGCGCCGCCGGCGAACTTGGACAGCAGGACGATGGCGAGCGGCACGATCACGGTGCCGACCGGATCGATGTGTTTGAGCGGGTTCAGGGTTACGCGCCCGAGCATGGTGGCGGTCGAATCGCCGAACAGGCGCGCGACATAGCCGTGGGCCGCCTCATGCAGGGTGATGGCCAGCAGCACCGGGATAGCGTAGATGGTGACCGTCTGGATGATGCCGTCCATTCGAGTCAGTCTAGCAGTCGGGTATGTGACGGCTGCCCGCCACTGCACAGCGGCGCACCGGGGCCGGTCTCACGTGCGGCAGGCACGGGGCGGCGGTCACAGCCCGAGCCGGGCCAGATCGCCCTTGCCCAGGCGCACCACCAGCGCATGCGGGCCGGACAGATCGACCACCGTCGTCGGTTCGATGCCGCATGGACCGGCGTCGAGGATGAAATCGATCTGGTGCTCCAATCGTTCG
>CAZTSJ010000111.1:0-4303 GCA_964616875.1 uncultured Bordetella sp.
GCGCTGCTCGGCGGCGCGCGGCGCGAGCGGCTCCCCTGTTACGCGAGCCTGCTGCGCTATGCGGACACGTCACTGGTTGCGCAGTATTGCGAGCAGGCGGTGGGCGAAGGCTACGGCGCCATCAAGCTGCACGAGGTGAGCGAGCCGGTGATCGCGGCGGCGCGTGCGGCGGTACCGCGCGAGGCGGCGCTGCTGCTCGACGTCAACTGCGAATGGAACGTCGCGGACGCATGTGCGATCGGCAATCGGCTCGCGCCGCTGGGTCTGGAGTGGTTCGAGGAGCCGGTGTTTCCGCCCGAGGACGGCGCGGGCCTGCGCGCGGTCGGCGACGCTTGCGGCATCCCGATTGCAGCGGGAGAGAACTGCTGCTTCACCACTCAGTTCGCAGCCCTGTTCGATGTCGGCGCCGTGCAGTACGCGCAACCGTCGGTCACCAAAGTGGGAGGTATCACCGAGTTCCGCAAGATTGCCGCGCTCGCCGCGGAGCGCAGCGTTAAGCTCGCGCCGCACTCGCCGTATTTCGGGCCGGGCGCGCTTGCGACGCTGCACCTGGTTGCCGCGCTCGCGCCAGAGGCGCGCTTCGAGTACTTCTATCTTCAGGCCGATGCAGAGCTGTACGGCGATTTGCTGGCGCCCCGGCGCGGTGAACTCGATGTGCCGCAGGCGCCAGGGTTGGGCGCCGACCCGGACCCGGACGTGATCCGGCGCTACGGCGCGAATTGAGCCCGGATCAGCGCTTGATGCGAATGAGGAGCACCAGCGGCAGCACGACAAGCGAAGTGGCGATGAAGAACACGAACGCGTCGAGGTAGCCGATCATCGCCGCCTGGCGCGCCATCTCGCGCGAGAGCGCCGCCAGGCCGCGCGCGTCCTCCAGGTTCCACGCCCCGCTCACCCACGGCATCGAGGCGTAGCCGCTGTAGGGCGTGACGCGCTCGGCGAGTTCGGCGTAACTAGTGCGCGTCATATGGACTGCCAGCGTGATGCTGAGCGAGATGTGGATGCTCGAGCCGATGTTGCGCACCATGTGGAACACCGCGGAGGCCTCGGTGACGTACCCCGATGGGAGCGTGGAGAAGCTCACGAGCGTGATCGGCACCCACAATACGCCGACGCCGAAGCCCTGCAGCGCCATCGGCCAGAATACGTCCGCGGTGCTCGGGTTGACGTCGAGGTGCGCGAGCTGCCAACCGGCATAAGCCTGGAGCAGGAATCCGAGCATGATCATGGCGCGCGGATCGAGGCGGTTGGCGTAGATCATGAGGAAGAATCCGACCAGGGTGCCCAGGCCGCGCGCGCCGAGGACGAAGCCGATCACCGAATCGGGATAGCCGCTGATTCCCTGGAGCATCGGCGGCAGCAGTGTCATGGGCGTGAAATTGAGCATGCCGAAGACGAAGATCAGCACGATACCGACGCTGAAATTCCGGTCGGCGAGCAGGCGCGGATCGAGGAACGGGCGCTCCGCGGTGATGCTGTGAACTATGAAAGTGTAGAGCGCGAGCCCGGCGAGCGCCGCCCAGGCGACGATCTCGGCCGAGTCGAACCAGTCGGCGCGCTCGCCGCGATCGAGCATCAACTGCGTTCCGGCCAACGCCGTCGACAGCAGCAGGAAGCCGAGCCAGTCCAGGCGGACCTTGCTGCCTGCTTCGCGATCGTGAATGAAGGCGAGAGTGCCGATGAGAGTAAGTAGCGCGAACGGCACGATCATGTAGAACACCCAGCGCCAGTTGTAGGCTTCCGCGAGCCAGCCTCCGGCCATCGGCCCGACGATGGGCCCAAGCACCGATCCCATGCCGAACAGCGCGATCACCACGCCATGCTGGCGCTTGGAATAGGTGTCGAGTACGATCGCCTGCGACAGCGGCACCAGGGGCGCGCCGATCGCGCCCTGCAGCACGCGGAACATCACCAGCTCTTCGAGAGAATCCGACAGTCCGCAGCCAAGCGACGCGGCACCGAAACCGAGCACGCAGGCGTTGCACAACCGCCGTCGCCCGAAGCGTGACGTGAGCCATCCGGCAAGCGGGGTCATCACCGCGGTCGCCACGATGTTCGAGGTCACGACCCAGGCGACCTGGTCCGGCGTCACCGACAGCGCGCCCTGCATCTGCGGCAGCGAGACGTTGGCGATGGTGACCGTCATCGCGTAAAGGAAAGTCACCCCGGTGCAGGTCGCGAGCACCAGCGCGCGCTCGAGCGCCGCGCCAGCGCCCTGCGCTTCGGCAAGCGGAACGGGTTGCGCGCTCACGACGGGCCGTACTTTCAGCGGCCGAACGCGCCGCGCAGGCCGGGCAGGCCGCGGCTGCGGCCGGTGTCGATGGTGACGCTGACCGTCATGCCGGCGCGCAGCGCCGGGCGGTCGGCGGCGGGCTGTGCGTCCGCCGCGATCGCAAGCAACACCGGCACGCGCTGCACCACCTTGATCCAGTTGCCGGTCGCATTCTGCGGCGGCAGCAGCGCGAACTCGGCGCCGGTGGCCGGCGCGATGGCGCTAACGCGCGCGCGCCACTCGACGCCCGGGTAGGCGTCGGCCACGATGCGCGCTTCCTGCCCCACGCGCACGGCGGCAAGCTGTGTTTCCTTGAAGTTGGCTTCGATCCAGGGCGCGCCCGCCTGGATCAGGCTGAACGCGGCGACGCCGCGGCCGATGTTGACGCCGGGCTGCAGCTTCAGATTGCTCACCGTGCCGGCGGCAGGCGCGTGAACGCGCGTGCGCGCAAGCTCCAGCGCGGCGGTGTCGAGGGTCGCCCGCGCTTCCAGCACTCGCGGATGGCGATCGGTGGACAGCTTCAGGTCGCCGCCCAGCACCGCGAGCACGCGCGCCACGCGCTCCTGCAGTGCCGTGCGGCGCGCGCGCGCCGCCTCCAGGTTGTGGCGCGCTTCGTCGTAGGCATCCTCGCGCACCATGCCCTGTTCCCTCAGGCGGCGCTGGCGCTCCAGCTGCACGGTAAGAAAGCGGATGCGCTCCTCGGCTTCCACGGCGTCGGCGAGCGCCACGCGATGCTCGGCGCGCAGGGTTTCCACTTCGGTGCGGGCGTTCGCGAGCTGCGCGTTGGCGCGCGCGAGCGCCATTTCGAAGGGCGCGGCGTCGATGCGAAACAGCAGCTGCCCGGGCTCGACCACCTGGTTGTCGCGCACCGCCACCTCCGCGACACGCCCGGCGACCTCGGCGCTGACCACGACGATGTGGGCTTTCACGTAGGCGTTGTCGGTTTCCATGTGACGCCCGCCCTGCGCGTAGAAGTGCAGGCCGGCTGCGACAACGGCGAGCGGCACGCCGAGAAGCAGCAGCGCGCGCAGCAGCTTGCGGCCGGGGCGGGGGCTGGTCATCGAAGATTCCCCTTGATCGTCAGTAGGGTGTCGACGAAGCGTTCGCGCTCGGCTGCGCTTATCCCGGCAAGCGCGTCGCGCCGCAACTCCGCAGCGATCGTGCGCATCGTGCGCAGGGCGGGTTCGACCTCGTCGGTGAGATGAACCCGCCACACGCGCCGGTCCGAGGCGTCATGCCCGCGCCGCACCCAGCCCTTCGCCTCCAGGCGGTCGAGCAGCCTGCCCAGGGTCGGCTTTTCGATCTCTAGCGTCTCGGCCAGTTCGGTCTGGCTGACGCCGTTGCTGCGATACAGGTGCGTGAGCACCCACCATTGCGCGCGCGTCAGGCCGAGTTTGCGGATGCGCCGGTCGTAGGCGGTGCGCATGAGCCGCGCGACGTCGTTGAGCAGGAAGCCGAAATTGCGCGAGAGGTCTTCGCGGAGCATGCCGGCATGATAGTTGCCTGGCTTACGATAAGCAAGGCAAAGGAAGCGCCGCGGGCGGCGTGGCCCGGTATCATGGCCGCAGTCGAACCCCAGGCAGGAAGGAACCCCGGCATGCGCGGCGCAGTGTTTCTCGGTAATCGCAGGATCGAAATCCGCAATTTCCCCGACCCGACGCCGGGCCCCGGCGAAGTCGTGATCCAGATGAAGGCCTCCGGCATGTGCGGCAGCGACCTGAAGTTTTACCGTCCGGCGCCGGGCGAGGCGCAGAAGGCGCTCGGGCTGGGGAACAACACCGAGCCCTTCATCGGCGGCCATGAGCCCTGCGGCGTCATCGCCGCGCGCGGGCCGGGCGTCTCGGAGCGCGAGGCGCCGATCGGCCAGCGCGTCATGAATCACCACTATGCCGGCTGCGGCGTCTGCGGCCACTGCCGCGTGGGTTGGTCGCAGCTATGCCGCGCGGGGATCGTGGTCTACGGCGTCACCGGCAACGGCGGGCACGCCGAATACCTCAAGGCGCCGGCGCGCACCATGGTGCCGCTGCCCGA
>CAZTSJ010000112.1:0-15746 GCA_964616875.1 uncultured Bordetella sp.
GGGATAGCTGACAAGCTGCACCTGCGCGCCGAGGCGGCGCCCGAGTTCCTGCGCCAGATCGGGGACGATGCCGCGCAGCTCCCCGCTCTTGGCGTCCTTGTTCACGAGCAGGAAATTGCCGAGGTTGACGCCGACGCGCAGTTTGCCGGCAGGGGCAAGTTCGGCCTGAGCAGCAGGGTTGGGTTTCATGGTGGGGCCTATTCTTCCAGATTGGAGATCAGGCGCATGCGGCGCACGCGCTCATTCAGGGTACAGCCGCGCAAATCCGCTGCGCCGCGCTCGGTGATGATGATGCCGGCCTCGCTGCGCGGCGTCGCGACCGGGCCAGAGAGCGCCTTGACGATGCGCGCGGCCGGCAGCAGAAGCAGCGAGACGCCGCCGGGGGAGAAGCTTGCGGCACGGATGAAATCCAGCGCGCCGCCGACCGCGCCGAGGTAGCTGCCCTTGGCGACCTCGGCATTGACCTGTCCGGTCAGGTCCACTTCGATCGCCGAGTTGATCGCCACGAAACGCGGTATGGCGGCAAGCACGCGCGGCTCGTGGGTGTACTCGGTGGAGCGCAACCGGATGGCAGGATTGTCGTGTGCGAAATCGAACAGCTTGCGCGTGCCGATCAACATGGCGCAGTCCGCGCCGGACACGGCGCCGCGCTGCATCAGGTCAACCACGCCGTCGCCGATGGTGCCGGAATGGACCCGCAGAGATTTCTTGTCGTGCAGGGCAGCGCACACCGCATCGGGCAGGATGCCAAGGCCGAATTCGAGTGTCGCGCCATCCGGGATGCAGGCCGCAGCATGACTCGCTATGGAGGCTTCGATCGCGCCTGCGCGCGCGGGAGGCGGGCCTGCGGGTTCCCGGGCCGATTCCACCAACAGCGCAAAATCCTTCTTTCGAAATAATTTTTCCGAATGCGTCCAAGGTACCCGCTCGTTCACTTCCGCGACTACGGCGCGCGCGGATTCGATCGCCGGCAGCAGGTAGTCGACGGCGAGCCCCATGCTGTATTCGCCGCGCGCGTTGGGCGGGCTCACCTGCAGCAGCAGCACGTCGCAGGGGATTTTTCGTTCACGGATCAGCGCGGCGAGCCTGGAGTAGGGATGCGGGTGGATATCGAGCACGCCCGCGTCGGCGAGGGCGCGGTTGTGGCCGGCGCCGCAGTAGGAAGACAGCTTCAGGTGGTCGGCATGCGCGGGCCGCAGGATGCCGGCGTAGTTGACGCCGAGGAACACGCTGGCGCCGGAAAAGGCCGCGCGCTGCGCAACCAGCGCCTCCGAGAGCGACTGCGGTTCGGCGCAGGCCTGGCCGAGGACGATGCCGTCCCCGGGACGGATGAAGCGCGCGAGGTCGAACGGCATGCGGCGATGCTAACATTTGCAGTTCGCAATTTCCCCCGGAGAAGAACATGCTCGATAACAAGGCCCTCGATACCATCTTTCGCGCGGCGCGCACGCACAACGCGTTTGCCGGCACGCTGAGCGATGCGCAGCTGCGCGGCCTGTACGACCTGATGAAATGGGGGCCGACGACGATGAACACGCAGCCGGGGCGCATCGTGTTCCTGCGCTCGAAAGAGGCGAAGGAAAAACTTCGGCCCGCGCTCAGCCCCGGCAACCTGGACAAGACCATGGCGGCGCCCGTCACCGCCATCATCGCGTACGACCTGATGTTCTACGAGAACCTGCCGAAGATGTTTCCTTTCCGGCCGGATGCGATCAAGGGCTTCCAGGGCGAGGAAAAAAAGGCGGGCAATCAGGTTGTCGCATTCCGCAATGGTTCCCTGCAGGGAGCGTATTTCATCATCGCAGCGCGCGCGCTCGGCATCGATACCGGTCCGATGTCGGGGTTCGACAATGCCAAGGTGGACGCTGCGTTCTTTCCGGATGGACGCTGGAAATCGAACTTTCTCTGCAATCTCGGCAAGGGCGATGCGTCGAAGATCTTCGCGCGCAGCCCGCGGCTCAGTTTCGAGGAGGCCTGCCGGATCGAATGAGGCGGGGTTGATGTCATGCGTTTGCTGCAGTTCAAGCAGGTCGACGTTTTCACGCGCCAGCCGTTTTTCGGCAACCCGGTGGCGGTCGTCCTCGAGGCGCAGGGTCTGGACAGCGAGGACATGCAGCGCATCGCCGCATGGACCAATCTGTCCGAGACGACGTTCGTGCTGCCGTCATCGTCGGCCGATTACAAGCTGCGCATCTTCACGCCGCACGCCGAGCTGCCGTTTGCAGGCCATCCGACCATCGGCAGCGCGCATGCAGCGATAGAAGCCGGCATCGTGAAGCCCACGGGCGGCAGATTCCGGCAGGAGTGCGGCGCCGGCGTCCTCGATCTTACGCAGGAGAACGGCATCATCGAGGTCAAGGCGCCCAGGCAGAGCGTCGTGCCGCTGGACCCCCAACGCATCGGGGAGCTGGAAAAAACGCTGGGCGCGAAAGTGCAATCGCCGCCGCGGATCGTGAACGTCGGTCCGGTCTGGCTGATCGCCGACCTGGGCAGCGCGGACGCTGTGGACAATCTCGTTCCCGATATGGCGGCCATCGGCAAATTTGCCGATTCAGTGCGAGCCACGGGGTTTACGGTATTCGGCGCGACCGGAAATGCGGACGCAGCGATCCATGTCCGCTCCTTTGCGCCCACGCACGGCGTTCCCGAGGACCCGGTCTGCGGCAGCGGCAACATCAGCGTCGCCGCTTTCCTCAGGGACACCGGTCAGTTGGATCGCTATGGCTCGACGTACCAGTCCCGCCAGGGCATGCAGCTCGGGCGCGACGGACGCGTTTCGATCCGGGTAGAGAAGGGCGAGATCTTCCTCGGCGGCAGCGCGGTGACCTGCATTGAGGGCACGCTGCGCTCGTGGGCGGGTCGATGAACCAAGCGGGGCAATGAACCTTCTCGACCTGGAGCTGATCGGCTGGCTTTTTTCCGTGGCCTCGGGGATTGCGCTCGCGCTCGGCACCTGGTTCATCGTCGCTTTGCATTACGGCGGGGTGGGGGCGCGCAAGCCCCTGGCCAAGCGGATCCTCGAGGATGCCCTGCTGTTCGGCATCTGGAGCCTTGGCCTCGGCGGCGGCGTGGGCGTGCTGCTCGGCAAGGCCTGGAGCCGGCCTGTGCTCGAGCTCTTCTGCTGGACCCTGATGATCCTGTTGCTGATGTCGTGCTGGACCCGGCTGCGCCTGTCGCCACCGCCGCGCGGCATCCTCGGCCTGAGCATGGCGCTCTTCGTGACGCCGATTGTCGCGGTATGCATTGCGACCATCCTGACCCTGCGCAGCGAGACGGCGTTGCGCCTGCTCGCCGGGTAAGGCGTACCATCCGCGCATGCCGCTGTTCCCTACGGTGGAAGTATCCGGCACCGCTTTCGAGCGCGGCCGCCTGCATGGCGAACAGGCGCGCGGCCGTGTCGAGCGTTCCCTCGCCAACTACGCCGGCCTGTTTTCGTTCTTTGGCATGGCCTGGGACGAGGCGCAGCGGCGCGGCGCGGGCTACCGCGACCTGATCGGCGGATTCGACGCCGCGCTGCTGGAAGAAATGGAAGGCATCGCGCGCGGCGCCGGCCGGCGCTTGAGCGAAATCCTCGCCCTCAACGTACGCACCGAAATCCTGCCGCCGTCGTTTCTTACCGGGGTGGATACCGGCGAATGCACGGCAATCGCGGTGAACCCGGCCGGGAGTACAACAGGGGAAGCGCTGCTGGCGCAGAACTGGGATTGGGTCGGTTCGCAGCGCGACGCGCTGATCCTGCTGCGCGTATGCGAAGGCGATCGGCCCGCCTGCCTCACGCTGACCGAAGCCGGGATGCTGGCCAAGATCGGTTTCAATGCCCACGGCGTGGGCGTGTGCCTGAACATCCTGCGTTCGGTATTCGACGGTGCCAAGCCAGGCATCCCGGTGCACATACTGCTGCGCGCGCTGCTCGGGCGCAGCAGCGTGCACGATGCGATCGCGTTCTGCTCGAAGCTTTCGTTCGGGGCATCTTCGGGCATCCTGATGGTAGATCGCAGCGGCGATGCTGCGAGCCTCGAGTTCTCGCCCAAGGGGCTGCGGGTGGTGCGAGGGGAGGGCGCCACACTGTGCCACACGAATCATTTCCTCCATCCGGAGGCGACAAGCTGGCAGGCTACCCAGGTACCCAATCTGTCGAGCCTGCCGAGGCTCGAGCGCGCGCGGCAGCATGCTGCGGCACGACCGAAGCACGGCGTCGAGGATCTGAAGCGGCTGCTGCGCGATGAATCCGCGGGCCTGCTTTCGATCTGCCGCAAGCCCGATCCAACGCTGCCGCCGGAAGTGCAGATCGAATCGGTCGCCTCCGTGATCATGGAACTCGCGCGCGGTGTCATGCATGTCGCGCCGGACGTGCCCTCGCGCGCCGAGTACGAAGCAGTCTGGCTGCAGGCGGAGGCCGGCATCCTTACCTAGACTCGGCAAGCCCTCAAACGGACAGATAGCGCGCGCGCAGCTCGGGGTCGGCATCGAGCGCGGCCATGGTTCCCGCGTAGCACAGGCGCCCCTTCTCGATGATGCACGCGCGTTCCGCGACCAGGCGCGCGTAGCGCAGGTTCTGCTCGCAAAGCAGGACGCTGAGGCCTTCGCGTTTCAATTCGCGGATTGTGCTCGCCACGCCCGCCACGATGAGAGGCGCGAGGCCCTCGAAAGGCTCATCGAGAAGGATCGCGCTCGGGTTGCCCATCAGGCTGCGCGCAATGGCGAGCATCTGCTGCTCGCCGCCCGACATGCTGGCGCCGCGGCGCTCGCGCATCCGGCCCAGGTTCGGAAACAGCTCGAACAGCTTCTCCGGCGTCCAGTGCGGCGCTCCCGCACGCGGCGGCAGGCGGCCCACTTCCAGGTTTTCCATCACGCTGAGGTCGGTGAAGATGCGCCGGTCCTCGGGTACGTAGCCCAGGCCCAGGCGCGCGATTTCGAAGGATTCGAAGCCGGTAATGCCTATCCCGTTGAAGAAAACGTCACCGGAGATCGGCGGCAGCAGGCCGATCGCCGTTTTGAGCGCGGTGGTTTTGCCCGCGCCATTGCGTCCCAGCAGCGCGACGGCTTCTCCGGCGCGCAGCTCCAGGTCCAGGTCGAACAGGATCTGCGCGCGCCCATAACCGGCATTGAGGCGCTTCAGCTCAAGCATGGGCGGATTCCGTATCCGGGTCGCCAAGGTAGACCTGCCGCACCAGGGGATCGGCGCGCATTTCGGCCGGCGTGCCCTGCGCGATCAATGCGCCCTCGGAGAGCACGATGACGCGGTCGGCGTGCCTGAAGACGACTTCCATGTCGTGCTCGGTGAACAGCACGGCGATGCTGGAATCGCGCGCCAGATCGGCGGTCAGTTGCATCAGCTCGCTGCGCTCCGCGGCGGCCATTCCCGCAGTCGGTTCGTCCATCAGCAGCAGGCGCGGCGCCGAGGCGAGGGCCATCGCGAGCTCGACGCGCTTCAGGTCGCCGTAGGCGAGCTCCGCGCACGGCCTGTCCGCCTGCGGATGCATACCGACTTTTTTCAGCAGTTCATTTTCTTCTGCTGGAAAAAAATCTGAAAAAGATGAAAAAATGGAACCCAACCGTCTGGCGTGCGAGAGCAGCGCGACCTGTACGTTCTCGCGCACGCTCATCGAACCGAAGGTGGCCGTGAGTTGGAAGGTGCGCCCGACGCCGTAGCGGCAAATCTCGCGCGGCGCCATGCCGACGAGGCTCCTGCCTGCCAGTTCGATCGAACCGGAATCGGGCGCCAGCTGCCCGTTCACCAGGTTGAAACAGGTGGTCTTGCCCGCGCCATTGGGCCCGATAAGCGCCAGCAGCTCGCCCGCGGCAACCGAGAAGCTGACGCCGGACACCGCGCGCACGCCGCCAAAGGATTTGTGCAGATTCCTGACTTGCAGGACCGTCACGCGCGCCTCTGCACGAGTGTCGCCAGGCCCCGCGGCAGGACGACGACGATGACGAGAATCGAAATGCCGATCGCGGCGCGCCAGTAGTCGACGTTGCGGGCCGCCGCGTCCTGCAGCCAGGTGAACAGGGCCGCGCCCCAGACGGATCCGGTGAGGGTGTGGATGCCGCCCAGCATGACCATCACCAGCCCGTCCACCGAACGCTGGATGCCCATCGTCTCGGGCGAGATGGATCCCTTCGAAAACGCGTAGAGGGCGCCGGCGACACCGGCGGCCAGTCCCGCCACGCTGAACGCGGCCCATTGCGTCGCGCGCACGTCGATGCCGAGGGCTTCGGCGCGCAACGGCGAATCGCGGCCAGCACGCAGCGCATAACCGAAGGGGGAATGGACCGCCCGCCACAGAAATGCAATTGCCAATGCGCAGACGAGCAGCGTGAGGAGGTAGTACGCGGTTTTCGATGCCAGCCACGGCGCGGGCCAGGCGCCGACGATGCCGTTCGAGCCGCCGGTCAGTGCATCCCACTGGAACGCGGCCGACCACGCGATCTGCGCGAACGCGAGGGTCAGCATCGCGCAATACACGCCGGAGAGCCGCACGCAGAACCAGCCGAAGACGACGGCCCCCAGACCCGCGGCAAGCGGGGCCAGCGCCAGCGCCAGCTCCATGGGCAGTTTGCCTTGCAGATAAAGAATTCCCGCCGCGTAGGCACCGAGGCCGAAATAGGCGGCGTGACCGAAGGAATACAGGCGCGCCGGCCCGAGGATGAAGTGCAGGCTCGCGGCGAACAGCGCGAAGATCAGCACATCGGTGAGCAGCACGAGCATGTAGCCGTCGCTCGCCAGGGGAAGCAGCACGAGTGCGGCGGCCAGCACTGCAAATACCCGGAGCAGCCGCGGGGAAAGGGGATGCAATGGAGGGTATTCGGCGCCGGCTCCGCGCGGAATTGCCGTCGCCCGCCCGAGCAGTCCTTGCGGCCGGAGCACGAGGACCGCGGCCATGACGATGAACTCCACCACCAGCGTGGCTTTGGAGAAACCCAGTCCGATGCAGAAAGCCTTGGCCTGGGCGATCAGCAACGCGGCGAGAAACGCCCCCGGAATCGATCCCAGGCCGCCCACGACCACGACCACGAAGGCGTCCGAAATCACCGCCAGATCGACGTTCAAGTTTGCCGGCTCGCGCGGAATCTGCAACGCGCCGCCCAGTCCCGCGAGCAGCGCGCCCAGCGCAAACACGGATGTGAACAGCCAGCGTTGATTGACGCCCAGAGCGCCGGCCATCTCGCGGTCCTCGGTTGCGGCGCGCACCAGCAGTCCCCAGCGCGTTCTCGAAAGCAACAGCTGCAGAAAAACCAGCACCAGAGGTCCCAGCACGATGAGCAGCAAGTCGTATTGCGGAAACGCACCGCCAGATATTTCCACCGCGGCCGCAAGTCCCGGCGCGCGCGGACCGAGCAGGTCTTCGGCGCCCCAGGCCCACAGCGCCGCGTCCTTTATGACCAGGAGCAGGGCGAACGTGGCGAGCAGTTGCAGCAACTCGGGCGCCTTGTAGATCCGCCTCAATAGAGCGATCTCGATCAGGCATCCCAGGAGCGCGACGCATGCCGCGGCCAGCGGCACGGCGGCCCAGAAGCCGACCCGCTCGGCGAGCCACACGGCGAGGTACATGCCCAGCATGTAGAGCGAGCCGTGGGCGAAGTTGACGACGCGGGTCACGCCAAAGATGAGCGACAGCCCGGCGGCCACCAGGAACAGCGACGAGGCGCTCGCCAGGCCGTTAAGAAATTGGATTAGGACTGACGATGAACTCATTGAAACAGCTACTCTTTTCTTAGAACTCTCACCTCTTCAAACGGCGGCAGGAAATGCGCTCCATCGGCGAAGCGCCAGTTCACCATGCGGCCCTTGCCGCCTTTGCTCGTGAGCTGGCCGACGTAGGCGCCCATGGTCGACTGATGGTCAAGCGCCCGGTAAACGATCGGGCCAAAAGGCGTATCCATCTCCAGCCCCCGCATGGCCGCGATCAGTTGCTCGGTATCGGTACTGCGGGCCTTGCGCAGTGCGTTGGCGGCGCTGTAGATGGCGGCATACCCGACCACCGAGCCCAGGCGCGGGTAGTCATGCCATTTCTTCTGGTAGGCAGCGAGGAATTTCTGGTGCGCGGGAGTCTTGATCTCGCTCCAGGGGTAGCCGGTGACCCACCAGCCTTCGGGCGTTTCTTCCTTCAGCGGATCGAGGTACTCGGGTTCGCCACCCAGCAGGTTGAACACGGCCGTGTTCTTGAACAGGCCACGCAGGTTCCCTTCACGCACGAATTTCTGCAGGTCGGCGGCGAAGAGGGACGAGAAAATCGCATCGGGCTTGGCGTCGATCAGGGCCTGCACCACGGCGCCGGCGTCGATCTTGCCCAGCGGCGGCGCCTGCTCGGCGACGAACTGTACGCCGGGCTGCGCCTGCGAGAGGAGTTTCTTGAACGAGGCGGTGGCCGACTGGCCATATTCGTAGTTCGGGTAGACGATCGCCCAGCGTTGCTTCTTGAGCTTGACCGCTTCCGGGATCAGCATCGCGGTCTGCATGTAGGTGGAGGCCCGCAGGCGGAACGTGTAGCGATTGCCGTTTTCCCAGACGATCTTGTCGGTGAGCGGCTCGGCGGCGATGAACAGGATCTTGCGCTGCGCGGCGAGATTCGAGACCGCGAGACCGACGTGGGAAGCGAAGGTGCCGGTAAGCAGGGCCACTTTCTCGCGCGAGATCAGCTCTTCGGCCACGCGCACCGCGTCGCCCGGATTGCCGCCGTCCTCGCGCGAGACGAGCTCGAGTCTGTTCCCATGGATACCGCCGGCGCGATTGATTTCCTCCACGGCAAGCTCCATGCCCTTCTTGTAGGGTTCGAGGAAGGCCGCGAAAGTCTTGTAGCTGTTCAGCTCGCCGATCTTGATCGCCTGTGCATGAAGACCACCGGAAAGCAGCATCAGCGCCAGGATAGGAATGAGTTTCATGCTTCCACCTTGGCGCCGTGATCGGGCTTAATCCTGGCGGTGCCGCCGGGGAATATGCGCCAGAACTCCTTGCGCGCCAGGCTGGCGATGGTCGCGCTCTTGTTCAGGCCATGGTATTTGGCGACCGCATCGAGCATCGCCAGGTCGCGCGGCGTCGCGGAAAAGGTACTGACTTTGGTGTTGACCATGTGGATTGGGTCCTGATATGAAATATATAAAAGTTATATAACATTTATACACCCAACCCGAAAGCTTGTCAAACGAAGCTTCTTTGCTTCCTCAATTCCGGCATGCAGTGCCGCAACCAGCCTGCACTGAGTTTTTCCGCGAGCGAGTTCTGCCCCAGGCGTTCGTGCAGGCCCTTGAAATCCACGCTGTCGAGCGGCTGGTCCTGGTTGAAGCAGGAGAACACGTAGCTCGTCTCGCCGCTGACCGGATCGCGTTGCGGCTGCAGGCACTGGGCGCAGATTTCTTTCATCATGCACTGCATGGGCGAGTTGATGGAGCCGATGGCGAAATGCCGGGGCTTCAGGTGCGCTTTGAGGACGTCGTGGCGCGCCTTCGCCACGCTGGCCATCATGCGATCCGAGCCGATTGCGATCAGGCGGTCCGCGTCATCCAGCCGGATCGCAGGCGCGCCGAGGCGGCCCTCGCCATAGGCGTCCATCGCCTGGACGATATTGCCGATGAAACTGCGGTCCTGCGGCCGCCCGGGCTTGAAACCGGGTTCCTCGTCGCAGCACCAGATCACCGTGTCGGCCGCGTTTTCGATATCGGCCACCTTGTAGCGGTCGATGACTTTCTTGTAACCGGCGAAATAGAGCACTTTGGAGCCCGCAGCGCGGAACGCGGCGCCGATCGAAAACAGAACCGCGTTGCCCAGGCCGCCGCCGCACAGCACCACAGTTTCGCCAGTTGCGATTTCGGTAGGCGTGCCGGTAGGCCCCATGAGGATGACCGGCTCGCCGGGCTTGAGCATGGCGCACAGGTCGCTCGAGCCGCCCATCTCCAGCGCGATGATGGACACCAGCCCCTTGCCGCGGTCCACCCAGGCACCGGTCATGGCAAGACCTTCCATCTGCATGCGCGTACCTGCGACGACGGGAGCGAGGGTCTCGAAGTTCTGCAGGCGGTAGAACTGGCCGGGCTGGAACTTCTGCGCCGCTAGCGGCGCGCGGATCACCACCTCCACGATGGTCGGTGTCAGGCGTTCCACCTTGTGGACAGTGGCTAGCAATTGTTCCGAGAGGGTTTTGAAGAAAATTTCTTTTTTCTCTGTCTTTTTCGGCGCATTTCTTGCCAAAACCCGCGAAACGACGGGATACCCCTGTTTCGCGCTGCCCATGGCCTTCACTACATTGCCGAAGTACGACGGATGCACATCGCCAAAATAGCTCACGAAGCGGCCATCGGCCTGCTTCGAGAGCAGAACGTTCGCGGCGCCTGGTTTGGCCGTGGCGTACTGCGGCTTGACCGGGTTGCCGGCTTCATCACAAGCGGCGAAGTACTTGCCCTCGAGGCTGAAATGCCTCGCGTCTTCTCGCGCCAGCACGGTATTGGGCTGGGTGCCGGCGGCGACGAACACGCTGTGCGCCGGCAGCCAGTGTTCCGCGTCCTGGCTTTTCACGCGGATGCCGCGCACCGCGCCGAAATTGTCCACCTCGACGCCCAGGGGGGTGAGTCCTTCGGCGAACCAGATGCCTTCCTCGAGCGCCTTCTCCACCTCTTCGTGGTTCAGGGTGTAGGAGGGGCTGTCCACCAGGCGCCGGCGGTAGGCGATGGTAACGCCGCCCCAATGACGCAGCAGCTCGATGTGCTTTTCGCGCGGCGCTGTGCGCAAGGCTCGCGCATGGGCCAGGTACTCTTCCGCGATTTCACGTTCCTGGTCGTCCCAGTTCGCGCGCACCGCGGCTTCGCCGACCTGCCTGGCGAGCTGCTCGTAGTGGTCGAGGAATTTGCGCACCTGCACGACGTAGTAGGCGAGGGATTCGGTCGCGGTGTCGATCGCGGTCAGCCCGCCGCCGATCACCACCACCGGCAGCCGCAGCTGCATGTTGGCGAGCGAATCGTCCTTGGCCGCGCCGGTGAGCTGCAGCGCCATCAGGAAGTCGGACGCCGCGCGCACGCCGCGCGCGAGGCCGTTCGGGATATCGAGCACCGTCGGCTTGCCCGCGCCGACGCACAGGGCGACGTGGTCGAAGCCCATCTGCATCGCATCTTCGAGCGTGAGCGTGCCGCCGAAGCGCACGCCGCCGAACATCGCGAACCGTTTGCGCCGCTCGAGCAACAGCCGGATGAGCTTGAGGAAATTCTTGTCCCAGCGCACGGTGATGCCGTATTCCGCAACGCCGCCGAAGCCGGCCATGACGCGCTGGTCGAGAGGTTCGCGGATATCCTGAATATTTTTGATAGGAACAAAATCCAGACCCAGCGGCTCGAGCTTGAGACCGTCGATGCCGACGACCGCGTGGCCATCGTTCATCAGGTGGTGGGCGAGGGTGAATCCCGCGGGCCCGAGGCCCACCACCAGGACCTTGCGCCCGCTTTCGGGCAGCGGCAGCGGCCGCTGCAGGTTGAGCGGATTCCAGCGCGTGAGCAGGGAATAGATTTCGAAGCCCCAGGGCAGCCCCAGCACATCCTTCAGCGTGCGCGTCTCGGCCTGCGGAATATCGACCGGCGCCTGCTTCTGGTAGATGCAGGACTTCATGCAATCGTTGCAGATGCGGTGGCCGGTGGCCGCGACCATCGGGTTGTCGACGCAGATGATGGCGAGGGCCGCGAGCGGTTCGCCGCGCGCCTTGACGAGGTGGAACTCGGAGATTTTTTCCTCGAGCGGGCAGCCGGCGAGTGGAACGCCAAAGGCTGTCTTCTTGAAGGCTGTCGCGGGCGCTTTTTCCTTCAGGCCTTTCGAGCACGAATCCTTCCCCTGTTCATGGCACCAGATGCAGTAGTTCGCATGGTCGAGCGCCCCGGTGAGGTCCGTGCCGTGGTCGGTAAGAGCGAAGCCATCGCGATGCCGTAGATGCTCGAGGCTGTGCCTGGGAAAACCCTGCGAGTCGTCCGTGTGCACCGGCACCAGGCGCATGAAATCCAGCTTGAGCGGCGTCTTGAACAGCACCCCTGCGCGATGCTTTGCCTTGCCCTCCGGCGTGAGGGTCGCCCAGGCGGCATAGCGTGCCGCCGCTTCAAGCTTGGCTGCGTTCGCGGTTTCGTCCTTTTGCCATTCGGTTACGTCTTTTGCGAATTGCAATTCCGAACTGAATACAAAGGAAGCAGGGTCAAAACCTTGCAATGATTCCAAACTTACCTTGTGCAAGGCCCGCCGTTGCACGAACAGGCGCTTTACGGAGTAGACCGGCGCGAGTTCGTGGTGGCGCGCGGCTAGCGCCTGTGCTTCGCTCTCTATGCCGAACAGCCTGGCGAGGAAGTCCTCGAGATGCGGGGCGAGCGCGATGAGGAGCTCGAATTCCGCCTTGCCCGTCGGCGGCTTTTTTCTCGCAGCGAGCAGGCGATCGCGGATTGCGGGCGCAAGAAAAGCGAGGAACGCCGCGTCGACGCGCAGCAGTCCTTCGCGCTCATAAAGATCGCCGAACCCGAGGTCGAATGAAAGCTTCATGCAGGTAGAATTATCGTTGAATTCATTCAGAGGGCTCTTAGATGCAAATCAGAAATAGCATATTCCTCATCACCGGCGGCGCCTCCGGCCTGGGCGCGGCGACGGCGCAGATGGCGGCGGCCAACGGCGCCAAGGTCGTGATCGCTGACCTGCAGGCGGATCTGGGCGAAAAGCTGGCGCAGGAGATCGGCGGGAAATACTGCAAGTGCGACGTCACCTCCGAGGCCGATGGCAAAGCCGCAGTCGAGGCGGCGGTCAAGGGAATGGGCGGCCTGCACGTGCTCGTGAATTGCGCCGGCATCGGCGTCGCCGAGCGCACCGTCGGCAAGGAAGCGCCGCACGACCTGGCCCGTTTCACCAAGGTTATCGGCATCAACCTCATCGGCACCTTCAACATGATCCGGCTGGCGGCCGATGCGATGGCCAAGGCAGGACCCAACGCGGCCGGCGAGCGCGGAGTCATCATCAATACCGCTTCCGTCGCCGCCTTTGACGGACAGATCGGACAGGCCGCCTATTCCGCCTCGAAGGGCGGCGTGGTCGGCATGACCCTGCCCATTGCGCGCGACCTTTCGCGCAACGGCATCCGCGTCGTCACCATCGCACCGGGCCTGTTCCTGACTCCGATGCTGCTCGGCTTGCCGAAGGAAGCGCAGGATTCGCTGGGCAAGCAGGTCCCGTTCCCGTCGCGCCTGGGCAAACCGGAGGAATACGCGTCCCTGGCGAAGCAGATCGTGGAGAACGAGATGCTGAACGGCGAGACGATCCGCCTGGACGGTGCAATCCGCATGGCACCGAAATAACTAGGACTGTTCCTTCAGGTGTTCCTTGAATAATCTGGCGCGCGCCACGTAACTCTCGGAAATCTTCAGGATCCCGGCGATCTGTTCCGGTTTCAGTTCGCGCACGACCTTCGCGGGCGAGCCAACCGCGAGGACCCCCGGCGGAATTTCCTTGCCTTCGGACACGAGCGAATTGGCGCCGATCAGCGAGCCGGCGCCGATCTTCGCGCCGTTCAGGATCACGCTGTTGATGCCGATCAACGCGCCGTCGCCGACGCTGCAGCCGTGCAACATCACCTTATGCCCTACCGTGACGCGCTTGCCGATCGACAGCGGGAATCCCGGATCGCAATGCAGGACCGAGCCGTCCTGGATGTTGGTCGCCTCACCGATGTGCACCTGGTCGTTGTCGGCGCGGATCACTACGCCGAACCAGATGTTGACCTCGTTCTCGAGGATGATCGAGCCCGCAAGCGTGGCGTCATAGGCGACGTAGTGGTGCGCGCCGCGGAATTCGACCCGGCGTTCGTTGAGGGAAAAGATCGGCATGGATGGCCGGTATCATAGCCGCAGTTCACGGGCACATCATGAGACACAGCGAATCAGTTTTCTTCGACATCCGGGGCCTGCGCTATCACGTCCGGCACTGGAAGGGAGAAGCGGAAAAGAAAATCGTCCTGCTGCACGGCTGGATGGACGTTTCGGCATCGTTCCAGTTCCTCGTCGACGCGCTGTCGCGCGACTGGGATGTTTACGCGCCCGACTGGCGCGGCTACGGGCTCACCGCCTGGTCCGGGTCGGACACCTACTGGTTTCCCGACTACATCGGCGACCTGGATGCGCTGCTCGAGCGCATCCAGCCGGATGCGCCGGCCAATCTGGTCGGCCATAGCCTCGGCGGCAATGTCGGCGGACTGTACGCCGGCATCCGACCCGAGCGCGTCGCGCGCTTCGTCAACCTCGAGGGTTTCGGCATGCCGGCGACCCGGCCCGAGCAGGCACCGAAACGCTATGCCCGCTGGATGCAGGAATTGCGCGGGCAACCAGGCTGGCGGCCCTACGCGAGCTACGCCGAGCTCGCCGACCGCTTGCAGAAGAACAATCCGCGCCTGAAGCGCGAGCGGGCGGAGTTCCTTGCCGTGCACTGGGGCAAGGACGTCGAGGGCGGCGGCGTGGTCCTGCGCAGCGATCCCGCGCACAAGCTCGTCAACGCCACGCTCTACCGTGTTGACGAGGCACGCGCCTGCTGGGAGCGCGTCGTGGCACCGGTGCTGTGGATCGACGCCGCGGAATCGGAGACGCTCAAGCGCATGAAGCTCACGCCCGCGGAACTCGCCGAAAGGCGCGCCGCCTTCAAGGAGCTCAAGCATCACACAGTGCCGGATTCCGGCCACATGCTGCATCACGACCAGCCCGAGGAGGTCGCGCGCCTGATCGAGGAATTCCTGCTCTGATAAAATTCCACGCCTAGATGGACATAGAACCGCTGGTACGAATCATCGCCATCTATGCGCTCCCGGTCCTCTTCGCTATTACGCTCCACGAGGCAGCGCACGGCTACGTCGCACGCCACTTCGGCGACATGACCGCATATGCGCAGGGACGCATCAGCCTCAACCCGGCGCGACACATTGATCTGGTCGGCACGATCATCGTCCCGATCGCCATCCTTGTCCTGAGCAAGCTCTCGGGCGGCGCCGGGCTGCTGTTCGGCTGGGCCAAGCCCGTGCCGGTCAATTTCTCCGCGCTGCGCCGCCCGCGCCAGAACATGCTCTGGGTGGCCGCGGCCGGGCCGGCTGCCAACCTGGTGATGGCCCTCGGCTGGGCCGCGCTCTACAAGGCCACCAACCTGCTGCCGGGGAATTACTTCACCGAGCCAATGCTGCTCATGGGCAGGGCGGGCATGGAGGTCAACATCGTCCTCATGGTTCTCAACCTGCTGCCGATCCTGCCGCTCGATGGCGGCCGCATCGTGGCGAGCCTGCTGCCGAGCAGGTTGGCCTGGGGTTACTCGAAGCTCGAACCCTGGGGTTTTCCGATCCTGCTGCTGCTCCTGTTCACCAGCGTGCTCGGCGTGATCCTCGGGCCGATGGTGAATTTCTCGTTCCGCGTGCTCGGAACGCTGTTCCAGATCTAGAGCGAAGTTTGAAACCTAATGTTTGAAACATAATGTTCGAAACCCGCGTCCTCTCCGGCATGCGCCCCACCGGCAGCATGCACCTCGGCCATTACCTCGGTGCGCTCAAGAACTGGGTGCGCCTGCAGGACGAGCACGACTGCTTCTTCTTCGTCGCCGACTGGCACGCGCTGACCACGCACTACGAAGAGCGCGAGGTCATCGAACAAAGCGTCTATGACATGGTCATCGACTGGCTCGCCGCGGGCCTGGACCCCGACAAGAGCACCATCTTCATCCAGAGCCGGCTGCCTGAGCATGCCGAGCTGTTCACGCTCTTGGCGATGGG
>CAZTSJ010000113.1:0-45145 GCA_964616875.1 uncultured Bordetella sp.
CACCGGGCGCGCTTCAGCGGCGTTCGAGCCGAGGAAGAACAACGACTTTGAATTCTGCTCGTCGTTGTACGAGTTGGTCATCGCGCCGTAGCCCCAGGTCTGGGCGACGCCGGCAACGGTGGTCGAGTGGCAGATGCGCGCCTGGTGGTCGCAGTTGTTGGTGCCCCAGAGCGACACCCACTTGCGCAGTAGGTAGGCCTGCTCGTTGTTGTGCTTGCTCGAGCCGACTACGAACAGCGCATCCGGCCCGCCCTTTTCCTTGTCGTCGCGGATCGCGATCAGCTTCTTGGAGATTTCGTCGTAGGCCTGGTCCCACGAAAGGCGCTTCCACTTGCCGCCTTCGAGCTTCATCGGGTACTTGAGCCGGTGCGAATCGTGCGTGATGCCATGTTCGCGGATCGACGCGCCCTTGGCGCAGTGCGCGCCGAGGTTGATCGGCGAATCGAACACCGGTTCCTGCCGGATCCAGACGCCGTCCTGCACCACCGCGTCGATGGCGCAGCCTACCGAACAGTGCGTGCAGACCGTGCGCTTGACCTCGATCTTGCCCGCGCTCGCGTCCTTCGCCTGCGCCTCGCTGATCATGCTGAAGGGCAGCTGCGCGGCGACCACGCCCGCACCGGCCGTCAGGCCGGAGCGCTTGAGAAAGGTCCGGCGGTCAATGGTCTTGCCCAACATGTTGGACAATCCCTGCGTCAGACGAGATTGTGCGGAAACGCTTCCGGTCGCTTTTCTGGTGAGCAGCATGGCGCGCCTCCTATACCTTGGTGGTGCGGTAGTAGTTGTTGATGTGCTCGCTGACCTTGTAGCCGCTGGTCGCGCGCTTGTCCTTGCTGCCGGAGGCTGAAGGCGAGGCGGCATTCTTGCCGACGATCGCCGCCGCGGTCGCTGCGCCGCCGGCACCCACGGTCAAGAGGAAGTTTCTGCGGGAGAGCGTTAATTTTTTCTCGGTCACGAGGTGTCTCCTTGACGAATTCTTCGGAACGTTACGCGGCTATTAGCCCTTGATCAATAGCGGAAAACGTCCCAACTGAAAATAATTCTTGCCTGCGCCAATCCAGTTAATAGCCATTCTCATGTGCGGCCATTCAGAGCATTCCGAAGGCCTCGTGTTCGACCTCGAAAAAAGCGTGCGCAAATCCAGCCACCCGACGGTAAAAAACGGCTTTGGGGGAAGCGCTTACCGCATCGCAAAACGCAACGCCGCCACGATAAAGAAACCGCTCGAAGAACACTTTCTGCTCTTCCTCGGACCGATGTTGCACTGCAATAGCCAATCGCAGGGTTTCGCAGATGCCGGCGATGTGGTCCTCGGGCTCATTCACGTTTTCGCGCCGCGACAATCCCCAGCCGATCAGCTGCTGGCGCAATTCGACCAGTGGATTGTCGATTGCGTACTTGATTGTGTAGTGCGTGAGGTACGGCGTCACCTCCGCTTTGCCGGTGCCGACGAACAGTTCAGTGTGCTCGTTCTCGAGCACCACCGGAAATACGGTGCGGCCGGCCGCGACCAGTTCGCGCCAGGCAAGCGCAATCGGTTGCTCGCTGCCTTCGAACGCGCTCGAATTGAGCAGGCCGCCCAGCACGCCTTCGTCCGGCGCCGCATAGAACAGGCGCGCAATCAGGCCGTAGATGCCTGCGCGCGCCGCGTCCTCGGGTTGCAGCTCGGGATCGCTCACTTCTTCCCGGTGTAGTCGAGGATCGAGGGCTCGTCCTTCGAGCTCGCCATGTCGATGACGCGGCAGTCGCCGCACATCTGCAGGCGCTTGAGCGCTCCTCCCGCAGCGAACATCGAATGCGAGCCGAGCTTGCCGGTCATGTTCTCGACCATGCGCCGCGTGCCGAACGGATTGCCGCAGCGCACGCAGTTGAAGGGCTCGGCTTCGTTCAGCGTGACCGCCTGTTTGGCATTTTCTCCAATTAACAATCTCGGCACCAGCGCGATGGCATTCTCCGGACAGGTTTTCTCGCACAGGCCGCATTGCACGCAGTTGCGCTCGATGAAGCGCAGCAGCGGCGCCTCGGGCGAGTCGAGCAGCGCGGCCTCCGGGCAGGCACCGATGCAGGCTTTGCACAGCGTGCAGGTTTCCTTGTTGACCGTGATCGCGCCGAAAGGAGCCCCGGCAGGCAAACCGATTTCCTTGCTCTTGCTCTCGGAATCCTTGAGAAGGAACTCGAACGCGAAGTCGAGCGAAGTCCGCTTCTCCGTGGACAGATTGAAGGTCGCTGCCTTTTTCACCGTTCCGGCAGGCCTCAAATCCCAAAGGGCCTGCTCCGAACCGTCCACGACCAAGAAATGCACGCCCTCATAGCCCAGGCCGGTCAACACGGCCTGCGCAAACGACATCTGTTTTTTCAGCGCCGCGACATAGCCTTCGGGCTCGCTCCCAGTCGCCAGCACCGCCACTTGACTTGCCCCGTACACGATCGCTCCCAGCATGAAATCGATGCCGATCGAGGCGATGTGGAAAGCCTCGTACGGAATCACGCGCGCCGGCAGGCCGCGTCCGGCACCCTTGGCGCCCAAACCGCGCACGCCGAAACCTGCATTGCGGCCGAGCGCGCGAATCCGTTCGCGTCCGCCCTCCATGTCGTGCACCAGCACGCAGGCGCCCTTGCCGCCGGCCTCGCGATATACCGACAGCAGTGTCTTGAGACGCGCGCCGAGATCCGGCATGCCAGGATAGGCGTAGGTCATGGCACCGGAGGGGCAGACCGTGGCGCAGCCGCCGCAGCCGGCGCACAAATGCGGCTCGACCTTGACGTGATCGCCGTCGGCGCTGATCGCGCCGGTGGAACAGACATCCAGGCACTGGGTGCAGCCGGTCTTGCCGGAGCGGCTGTGGGCGCAGATTTGCGCTCGGTATTGCGTGAAACGCGGTTTGCTGAATTCACCGACCAGTGCGGCGAGCTTCTGCGCCGCCAGCGCCTGCTCGAGCGGATCGGCGCCGGGCGCGGCGTAGCCCTGCGGCAGGTCGGGCAGCCCGATCAGCGGCTGGCGCGACAGATCGAGCACCAGGTCGAAGCGCTCCTTGCGCGCTGGGGACTGGCGCGCAAAATCGATCGCGCCGATCGCACCGCAGGCCTTGACGCAGTCGCGGTGCGCCTTGCACTTGTCCATGTCGATCTGGTAGCTGAAGCCGATCGCGCCTTCGGGGCAGGCGCGCACACAGGCGTTGCAGCGCGTGCACAGATCGAGGTCGATCGGATTGTCCTGCACCCACTCCACCTCGAAAGCACCGAGCCAACCCGAGATGCCGGTCACCTTGCCCGACCAGACTGGATAGCTGCGCTCACCGGGCTGCTCGCCCTTCCCCTTTCCCGTCATGAGCACACTGACTTCGAGCGTCGCCGAGAGCCGCACCGCCCAGTCGAGCGCGGCGTCGGAGGGCCCGATGATCAGGAGCTGGCCGCCCGACTTGTAATCGACTTGCGCAACCGGTTCCGGTTCGGGCAGCGCGGCGGCGGCGAGCAGCGCCGCGATCTTGGGGCCCGCGTCCTTGCCTTCGGCCGACCAGCCGGCGGCTTCACGGATGTTCAGAAAGGCAATTCTTGCCTGCGACTGCGCGGCCGAAGCGAGCTCGGAGAACAGCGGCGCTTCCTGCGTGCAGGCCACGATCAGGTCCGGATCGGTGAGCGAGGCCTTGAACGCGCCCGCCTCCTTGCGGCAGAGTTCGCGATGCACGGTGAGCGGCTGCTTCGACTTCAGCGCCGCAGCGAGCCGCTTCGCGTCGAGCGGAATAGTGCCGTTGCAGGAACAGAGCTTAAGCGTCTTGCTTTCCAACGGCGTCCTTGGGTACGGGTGGCGCTGCCTCGGGTTTGTCGACGGGCGCCTGCGCTGTCTTTTCCACTTCCTCGAACAGCAGCTTCTGCGCGTGGTTGAGCTGTTTCAGCATTTCCAGCGGGATCGGTTCGCCGCCGGTCCAGTCCCCGGAATAGGCCTCAAAGGGATCCGGCACGTTGAAATGTGCGTCGGCAAAAAGCTTCTTCAGCGCGGCGCGGCGCGTGGCGCCATCCACGTTCGCGGCCATGAACGGCTTGAAATCGGACTCGGGCGTCAGCCCTTCGACGGGCGGCAGCGGCGCCGCGGGCACTTCGGCCTCCGCCTTCTCCGGCGGCGCCAGTTTCTCCTCGGCCTGCTCGAGCTTGCGCCGCGACCAGCGATCGAGGAAGGGTTCCTGGACCTTGCTCTCTTCGCTCATCTTTCCACGCGGTCCTTCGGATGCACGAAGGAACGCGGCTTGATGCGCTTCCTCGGCTCGGGCCGGTAGTTCTTCTCCACGTATTCGCCGATCCAGGCGAAAACCGCCGGCGGCATCGTCACGCTGTCCACCGCATTGCCGCCATCCATCCAGCGCCCGCCTTCGTAGTAGCTGACCGTGATCTGCAATGGCACGCCGCGTGCGGCGTCCTCGCCCGCCCCGTCGTTTTCTTCAGCCATGCGCCAGAGCACGAACACGCGCGGCGAGCCCGAGGACACGTTCAGGTAATAGCCCTCCGTCTCGTCGCGGTGTATCGTCAGCTCGAAACCCGGGTGGAGCCATTGCTGGACCTCCGGCTTATCCACCAGCAGGCGCGGCGCGCCAGAGGCTTCGTCGGACTCGAGTACCGCCCAGGGTGCCCAGACCACGCTTTCCCAGCGGTTGCGCGTCACATGCCGTTGCATGATCACCGCGAGCGTTTTCTTCGGTTTTTCCATGCTCTGAAAGGCGTTTCCCGTCCCGGACGAACTATACTGCGATATCATCGTCATGGTTCTCCGAAGTTCCAATAAACCCATGCCGCAAAAGGTTATTTCCATCCGGCCGGAATCCCGTTCGGCGGCGGCGAAAGCCCCCCGCTACGACGGCGGCACACTGACGGATACGCGCGGCCGAAGCATGCGCGACCTGCGCATCTCGGTCACCGACCGCTGCAATTTCCGCTGCGTCTACTGCATGCCGCGCGAAGTGTTCGATGCCAACTACAAGTTCCTGCCGCACGAAGCGATCCTGAGCTTCGAGGAGATCGCGCGGCTGGCGGGTGTTTTCGTCCGCCTCGGCGTGAAGAAAATCCGCCTCACCGGCGGCGAGCCGCTGTTGCGCAAGGATCTGCCGCGGCTGATCGAGATGCTCGTGCCGCTGGGCGTGGATCTCACCCTTACGACCAACGGTTCCACATTGGTCAAGCATGCGCGCGCGCTGAAGGAAGCGGGCCTCGATCGCCTCACGGTGAGCCTCGATTCGCTCGATGAAGCCACCTTCCGCGCGATGAACGACGCCGATTTCCCGGTCGAGAAGGTGCTCGACGGCATCGCCGCTGCCGCCGATGCCGGTTTCCCGCAGATCAAGATCAACATGGTGGTGAAGCGCGGCGTGAACGATCACCAGATCGTCGACGCGGCGCGGCACTGGCGCGACTCGGGACACATTCTGCGCTTCATCGAATACATGGATGTGGGCAGCACCAACGGCTGGCGCATGGACGACGTGATTCCTTCGGCCGAAGTGCTGCGCCGGATCGGCGCAGCATTCCCGCTCGCGCCGGCGGAGGCGAACTACAGCGGCGAAGTCGCCGAGCGCTGGCGCTACCGGGACGGCGCCGGCGAAATCGGCGTCATCTCCTCGGTGACGCAGGCCTTCTGCCGCGACTGCAACCGCATGCGCCTCTCAACCGAGGGCTCGCTCTTTACCTGCCTCTTCGCCCAGCAGGGCCACGACCTGAAAGCGCTGCTGCGCGGCGGCGTGGACGATGACACGATCCGCGATGCCATCGCCGCGATCTGGCGCGCGCGCGACGACCGCTACTCCGAAATTCGAACCGCGGAGACGGCGAAGGTACGCAAAGTCGAAATGTCCTACATCGGTGGCTAAGCGCTATCGCCCGAAGCTGACCGACGCCGCGCGCCCCGCCACCTACGAGGTCGAGGCATTCAACGAACGCGGCGAGATGGTGCCGACCTCGATCGCGGGCGAACACCCGCTCACGCTCTACCTCGACAAGCGCGAACTCGTCACGCTCATGACGCTCGGCCACGCGCCGGAGGCGCTCGCCATCGGATTTCTGCGCAACCAGCGCCTGGTCGATTCGATCGGCAATATCGCCTCCGTCCAGGTGGATTGGGAAACTGATTCCGTCGCCGTCGTGACGAAAAAGGTCCAGAAGGACATCGCGAAGAAAATCCGCAGGAAGACCGTCACTACCGGCTGCGGCCAGGGCACCGTTTACGGCGACCTCATGGCGGAGATCGACAGCGTCAAGCTGCGCGACGACGTCGCACTCGCCGATGCGGAGCTCTTTGTGCTGCTCGAAAAAGTGCGCAAGCACGAAACCATCTACAAGCAGGCGGGCGCCGTGCACGGCTGCGCGCTCGCGACGCGCGAGGGCGAGATCCTGATGTTCGTCGAGGACGTCGGCCGGCATAACGCGGTGGATGCGATCGCGGGTTTCATGTGGCTTGAGGGCATCGACGGTTCGGACAAGGTTTTCTACACCACCGGCAGGCTGACCTCGGAGATGGTGATCAAGTGCGCGCAGATGCGGATGCCGTTCCTCGTCTCGCGCTCGGGCCTGACGAAAATGGGGCACGACATCGCCTACAAGATCGGCCTCACGATGATCGGCCGCGCCAGCGGGCGCCATTACCTCGCCTTCACCGGCAAGCATCGGCTGCGGCAGACGGCGCCGCGGCCGACCGCCGTGGCCTGATTGCTGCCGCAGCTTTCCGCTTCGCAGGCCACCGCTCTTCCTTGTGAAAGCGTGGCCGACTGGTGGCCGCGCCACCGCGCCATCGCGCGCGAGCATGCCGATCCCATCCACCAGGCGATCGTCGGCGGCTTTGTCGCCGACCGCGTCGGCTGGGCCTTCGCCTCGGGCTACCAGGCGGCGCTGCGCGCCCTCTTCCCGGATGCGCCCGCCGATCGCATCTGCGCGCTGTGCGTCACCGAAGCGGGTGGCAATAGTCCCAGAGCGATCAAGAGCAGCCTGATCAAGGACGGCGCCGGCTGGCTGCTGAACGGTGCAAAGCGCTGGAGCACGCTGGGACCGGACGGTTCGCTGTTCTTCGTCGCTGCGCGCGACGAAGCCGCGTCCAAAGACCGGGCGAGCATCCGGATTGCGCGGGTGGATTCAAAGGCACAAGGGTTGAAGATCGAAACCATGCCGGCGACGAAATTCGTGCCCGAAGTTCCGCACGCGCAACTGCAATTCGAGAATTTGAAAGTTGCGGCAAGCGCGCTGCTGCCGGGCGACGGCTACGCCGACTACGTGAAGCCTTTCCGCACCGTCGAGGACATCCACGTCCAGGCGGCCGTGCTCTCCTACCTCATGCGCGAAGGCCAGCGCCTGTCCTGGCCGCAGGGTTGGCTCGAGCGCCTGTCCGCGCTGCTCGCCTCGCTGGGTAAAATCGCCGACATGCCCGCCTCGCACGCCGAGACGCACATCGCGCTGGCCGGTGCGCTTGCCATAGGCGCAGGCCTGATCGCGGAAACGGAAGCGTTCTGGCAGGCCGCGGCAACGGATTCGGCGGCGCTGCGCTGGGCGCGGGACCGGGAATTACTGATGGTGGCGGGTGGCGCGCGCGAACAGCGCACCAAGCGCGCCTGGGAAACGCTCAGGCAGGCTGGCTAGGAAGTTTCTCTGTCAATCAGGCTGGCTTGCCAGCCTGTCCTCTCTGTCAATCAGGCTGGCTTGCCAGCCTGTCCTTCATGGCCGTCAGTTCGGCCCTGGACGGGAAGAACAGTGCAGCCCCCAACACCCCGCCTGTGATCACGGCGAGCACCAGGAATACGTTGCTAAAGCCGCCTTCGGTGCGGTGTAGCACCGCGATCAGCGGCACTGCGGTGGCAGCAACGCAGAACGTCACGACGTACCTCGCGGCGTACACCCTGCCGCGGTACTCGTCGGCAACATACCTCCCGACGATCGCGTCGTTAAGCGGAATCTGTCCAAACACCGCCAACATGATGGCGAGCGCGGCGACGAGCATCACCCAACCCTCTAGATTGGCAGCGAGCGCAAGCAGCGGGATCTGCGCCAGTGCGACGCCGATCATCAGCCGTTTAAGTTCAAAGCGGTCGATAAGCGCGCCCATCGCAACCTGGGCAAACGCCGCCAGGGTATAGACGAACGCCACAAGCGCGCCAATGCCCAAATTGGTCTGCGTCAATTCGCGCAGCCTCTCGTCGAACACCTTCGGCATCGCCACCGTCGTCGAGTTGAAGATCACGCCGCCGCAGGCGGTGACGACGAGCAGCACCGCGAAAATGCGCGTCATCATGCGAGCATCCAGGTGCAAGCCGATG
Source organism: uncultured Bordetella sp. (assembly GCA_964616875.1). Taxonomy (GTDB): domain Bacteria; phylum Pseudomonadota; class Gammaproteobacteria; order Burkholderiales; family SG8-39; genus RBG-16-66-20. Next base: position 8,283 of record CAZTSJ010000113.1, read on the forward strand.
GTTGTGGAAGTCTTCTTGACTTTGCCGGGATCCTTGACCAGCCACAGGAAACAGATCCCCGCCAGCACGCAGAGCGCGCCTGGAACCAGGAACGCGGCGCGCCAGCCGGCAACGTCCATCAGTGCGCCGGTGAGCAGCGCAGCGAACGCAAGGCCAAGGTTGCCCCAAAGGCCGTTCCAGCCGAGCACTTTGCCCATTTTCGCGGGCGACGCGACCAGCATTGCGATGCCTACCGGATGATAGATGGCGGCGAACGCGCCGACGACGGTCAGCCCGAGCGCGATCTGCCACGGCGATTGCGCGAATCCGGTGAGAAACAGCGCAGCGCCGATGCCGAAGAAGAACACCGCAAGCAGCTTGTAGCGGCTCCACTGGTCGGCGAGCCAGCCAGCGGGAATAGCGAACACGCCGAAGGCGATAAAGCTGCCCAGGGCAAGCGGCAGGAGCTCCGAATAGGGCCGTCCCCACTCGCGGCCGATCGCGACCACCGCGGTCGGAAACACCAGCATGGCGAGGTGATCGAGCAAGTGCCCGAGGTTCAGGAACGGGACCAGCCAACGGTTCTGCATCGGCCGCACGATACTCCAATTTGCGTCGGCAAGCGCCGCGGGTTCGCATAGAGGTTCCCGCGTAAAATCAGCAGCATGCTTGAGACTCGGGAGCTCGCCTGCAGACGCGGCGGACAGCGGCTTTTTGCCGATCTGCAAGTCGCGCTCGACGCCGGCGGCCTGTTGCGCGTGCGCGGCGCCAACGGCAGCGGAAAAACAACCCTGCTGCGTTGCCTCGCAGGACTGACGCGGCCCGACGCGGGCACAGTGCGCTGGCGCGGCAGCGATATCGGCGCGCTCGGCGACGCCTACTACAGCGACCTGCTGTTTCTCGGCCACGCGCCTGCCGTCAAGGATGAACTGACCGTTGCGGAGAACCTGGAATTTTCCTGCCGGATGTCCAATGCGGCAATTTCCACGGCAGAAATCAAGCATGCCCTCGAACGGCTCGGCATCGCGCGCCTCGCCAACCTGCCGGCGGGCTACTTGTCGCAGGGCCAGCGGCGCCGCACGGCGCTGGCCCGCCTCGCTCTGCCCAGGCCGGCGAAGCTGTGGCTGCTGGACGAGCCGCTCGCGGCACTGGACGACGAGGCGATCGGATGCGTCAGCAGCTTGTGCGCCGTGCACCTCGCCGCGGGAGGATTGCTGGCGCTGACCTCGCACCAGGAAGTCGCCATCGCGGCGCCGAACGCGCAAAGCATCGAACTGGGAAGCTGACGCATGCGCGGATTCACGATCATCTTGCACCGCGACCTGCGCATCGCGCTGCGCCGCAAGGGCGATGTCCTGAACGTGCTCGTGTTCTTCGTCGTCGTGGCGAGCCTGTTTCCGCTCGGCGTCGGGCCGGAGCCGAATCAACTGCGCGCGATGGCCGCGGGTGTGGTCTGGATCGCCGCGCTGCTCGCGGCGGTGCTCTCGCTGCCGCGCCTGTTCGCGGCGGATTACGCCGACGGCACGCTGGAACAGATGCTGGTATCGCCACAGCCGCTCATCGTGGTGGTGCTGGCGAAGGCCGCCGCGCATTGGCTGCTGACGGGCCTGCCGCTCGCGCTCGCCGCGCCGCTCATCGGCCTGCAGTACGACCTTCCACTTGCCGCGCTGGGCGTGCTGCTTGCCTCCTTGCTCATCGGCACGCCGGTGCTCAGCCTGTTAGGCGCCGCCTGTGCGGCACTCACGCTGGGTGTGCGCGGCGGCGGCGCGCTGCTGGGTTTGCTGCTGCTGCCACTGTTTGTTCCGGTGCTGGTGTTCGGCGCCGGCTCGGTGAGCGCGAGCTTGACCGGGATCAATCCGTCGGCGCACCTGTCGCTGCTGGGCGCTTTTCTTGCGGTATCCTCGTTGGTCGGCCCATGGGCCGCCTGCACGGCCCTCCGGGTCGCCCTGGATTGATAACACCCGTTCGATGACTTCCGACCTGTTCCGCTTCGCTGCTCCGCAGGCGTTTTTCCCCGTCGCCGGGAAACTGATCCCGTGGTTTTCGGTCCTGGCCGGCGTGCTTGCGCTGGCCGGCCTGTATGTCGGGTTCTTCGTCGCGCCCACCGATGCGACGCAGGGCGAGGCCTACCGCATCATCTTCATCCACGTGCCCGCGGCCTGGATGTCGATGTTCATCTACGTCGTCATGGCCGGCTGGGCTGCGGCGGGGTTCGCGCTCAACACGCGGCTCTCGGGCATGATGGCCTCGGCGCTGGCGCCGACGGGCGCGATCTTCACCTTCATCGCGCTCTGGAGCGGCGCGCTGTGGGGCAAGCCGACCTGGGGTACATATTGGGTCTGGGACGCGCGCCTCACCTCCGAGCTGATACTGCTGTTCCTGTATCTGGGCTTGATCGCTTTGAAAGGCGCGATACCCGACCCGGTGCGTGCCGACCGTGCCGGCGCGATCCTCGCGCTGCTCGGCGTGGTCAACGTACCGATCATTTATTTTTCGGTGCAATGGTGGAATACGCTGCACCAGGGCGCCTCCGTGAGCCTCACGCGTTCGCCTTCGATGGCGGCGACCATGCTCGCCGGCATGCTGCTGATGGCCCTGGCGGCGTGGATGTACAGCATCGCGACCGCGCTCGCGCGCGTGCGCGCCATCATTCTCGAGCGCGAACGCGACGCCGAATGGGTGCGCATGCAGAGAATGGCGGCATGAGCGATTTTCTTGCCATGGGTGGATATGGTTTCTACGTCTGGGGATCGTATGGCGTGGCGGCCCTCTGCATTGTTCTGGAGGTGCTTTTCTTGAATAAGAGAGCGAAATCTTGAAACCCCGCCACCAGCGCATGATCGCCATCGCCGCCGGCGTGGGTCTCGTCGCCATTGCCGCCGCGCTGGTGCTCAATGCGTTCCAGGGCAATGTGGTGTTCTTTTTCAGCCCGAGCGAGGTCGCGGCGAAGAAAGCGCCGCTGGATCGCACCTTCCGCGTCGGCGGCATGGTCGAGAAAGGCAGCCTGAAGCGGCGCGCCGACGGCCTCACGGTCGAATTCATCGTCACCGATACCGCGCAGAGCATTCCGGTCGTATACACCGGGCTCCTGCCGGACCTCTTCAAGGAAGGCAAAGGCGTGGTGACGCAGGGCAAGCTCGGTACCGACGGGGTGTTCCGCGCCAGCGAGGTGCTCGCCAAGCACGACGAAAACTACATGCCGCCCGAGGCCGCGCACGCGCTGTCGCAGGCGGAAGCTGAAAAAGCCGCCCGGAGCGTCGTAACCCCGGGCGTGGCCCCCGGAGCGACACGGTGATCCCCGAACTCGGCCACTTCGCGCTCATCGTCGCGCTCGCGGTCGCGCTGGTACAAGCGACGCTGCCACTCGTGGGAGCGGCAAAACGTATTCCGGGTTTTATGGCGCTGTCGCGGCCCGCGGCCCAGGGCCAGTTCGTGTTCGTTACATTCGCCTTCGGCTGCCTTGCATGGTCGTTCTACAGCAACGATTTCTCGGTGCTCAACGTGGCGAGCAATTCCAACTCCCGGCTGCCCACCGCCTATCGCATTGCCGCGACCTGGGGCAGCCACGAGGGTTCGCTGCTGCTTTGGATGCTGATGCTTTCAATCTGGATGCTTGCGGTGTCGGTGTTCAGCCGCAGCCTTCCCGATGACATGTTGGCGCGCATCCTCGGCGTGATGGGCTTGATCAGCGTCGGTTTCCTCTCCTTCATGCTGTTCACCTCCAACCCCTTCGAACGGCTGCTGCCCGCCGCGCCGGACGGTCGCGACCTGAACCCGCTGCTGCAGGATGTCGGCATGGTGTTCCACCCGCCGATGCTCTACATGGGCTACGTCGGCTTCTCGGTGGCATTTTCGTTCGCGGTGGCAGCGCTGCTCGACGGGCGGCTGGACGCGACCTGGGCGCGCTGGTCGCGGCCCTGGACCACGGCGGCGTGGATTTTCCTCACGCTGGGCATTGCCCTGGGCAGCTTCTGGGCCTACTACGAACTGGGCTGGGGCGGCTGGTGGTTCTGGGACCCGGTGGAGAACGCCTCGTTCATGCCCTGGCTGGTCGGCACCGCGCTGATACATTCGCTCGCGGTGACCGAGAAGCGCGGCGCATTCAAGTCTTGGACCGTGCTGCTCGCCATCCTCGCCTTTTCGCTCAGCTTGCTCGGCACCTTCCTGGTGCGCTCGGGCGTGCTGACTTCGGTGCATGCCTTTGCCACCGACCCGAAGCGCGGCGTCTTCATCCTGTGCTTCCTCGCGCTGGTGATCGGGGGCTCGCTTGCGCTCTACGCGTGGCGCGCGAACAAGGTGGCACCGGGCGCACGCTTCGAGTTGCTGTCGCGCGAATCCATGCTGATGGCCAACAGCGTGCTGCTGCTGGTGGCCTGCGCCGCGGTGCTGCTCGGCACGCTGTATCCGCTGTTCCTCGACGCACTGGGCCTGGGCAAGATTTCGGTCGGGCCGCCCTACTTCGATTCCGTGTTCGCGCCGCTGATGGCGCCCGCGGTGCTCCTCGCCGGCATCGGGCCGCTGGTGGCCTGGCGCAAGGGCGACGGGGCGCAACTCGCGCGGCGCCTGCGCTGGGCGGCAATCGCGGCGCTGCTCGGTGCGCTGTTCCTGCCGCTCGCCTTCGGCAGCTGGGCCCCGCTCACTAGCATCGGCCTGCTGCTTGGATTCTGGATTATTGGAGGTGCTCTTTCTGCTCTATTCATCAGATTCAGAACCAGAACAAAAATCACCAGCGCATTTCTTGGCATGCTGCTCGCACACGCCGGCATCGGCGTATTCGTTCTGGCAGTCACCTTGGTCAAGAGCTATGAGACCGAGCGTGACCTGCGGATGGCGCCCGGCGAAACGGTGACGCTCGGCGGTTACGCTTTCCGGTTTGAAGGCGTCAAGGAGTTGGAGGGACCGAACTACGCGGCGGTCCGCGCCGCCGTCACTGTGACACAGGACGGCAAGCCGATCGCGCGCCTTGCGCCCGAGAAGCGCACCTACCACGTCCAGCGCAATCCGATGACCGAAGCCTCGATCGACTACGGCATGGCCCGGCACCTCTACGTGTCCCTCGGCGACGACGTGGGCGACGGCGCGTGGACGCTGCGGATCCAGATCAAGCCTTTTATCGGCTGGATCTGGGGCGGCTGCCTGCTGATGGCGCTGGGCGGCCTGCTCGCGGCGATCGACCGGCGTTACCGCGCGCCGCAGCGCCAGCGCGCAGCTGCGGACGAAACCGTCGTCCGCAGCAGCACCGCATGAGGCGCGCGCCGTGAAGCGTTTCCTGTGGCCGCTGGCCATCTTCGTGCTGCTGGTCGGGTTCCTCGCCGCGGGCCTGCAGCTTAATCCGCGCGAAGTGCCCTCGCCGCTGGTCGGCAAACTGGCGCCCGCGTTTGAGTTGCCGCTGCTGCTGCAGCCAGGCAAGCGGTTCGCGCCGGGCGACATGCGCGGCAAGGTCTGGCTGCTCAACGTCTGGGCCTCCTGGTGCGCGGCGTGCCGCGACGAGCATCCGCTGCTGGTAGATCTGTCGAAGCAGGGCGTCTTGCCGGTCATCGGCCTGAACTACAAGGACAACGGCGAGGACGCGCAGCGCTGGCTCAAGCAGTTCGGCGATCCCTACCAGCTCTCGGTGGTGGACGCCGACGGTCGCGTCAGCATCGATTACGGCGTCTACGGCGTGCCCGAGACCTACTTGATCGATGCCCAAGGCGTGATCCGCTACAAACAGATCGGCGCTCTCACCCCGGCCGTGCTGGAGCAGAAAATCCTGCCGCTCGCCATGGCGCTGAAGCAATGAAGAATTTGCTTCTGGGATTCCTCGTTGCAGTTGCATTGCATGCTAATGCGATTGACGACGCAGACCTCAGCATGGAGCAGCGCATCCTTCGCCTGTCCGAGAAGCTGCGCTGCCTGGTGTGCCAGAACCAGTCGCTCGCGGATTCGCCCGCCGGGCTGGCGACCGACTTGCGCCGCGAGGTGCGGGAGCAGATCACGGCCGGCCGCAGCGACCAGCAGATACTCGAATTCATGGTGCAGCGCTACGGCGACTTCGTCCTCTACGAGCCGCCGCTCAAGGCGAGCACCGCGCTGCTCTGGATCGGCCCGTTCGTTCTGCTGGCGATCGCCGGGAGCACGCTGATCGTGGTGCTGCGGCGTCGACGGCGCGCGACCGAGGAGCCCGCGCTCGGGCCGGAGGACAGGCGCCTGTTGGAGCGCGTGCTGGGCCCCACTGAACCGGGCGAAAAACCGCGTGGGGACGCTCGATGACCCCGTTCTGGGCGCTGGCCGCGGCGCTGACCGCGGCTGCCCTTGCGTTCCTCCTGCCGCCACTGCTGCGCCGGCGCACCACAGCGCCGGACGTGCGCATTGGTGCCAACGCCGCCATCTACCGCGAGCAGCTCGAGGAGCTCGCCGCAGAGCTGCGGCGTGGCGCCACAACCAAAGAAGAGTTCGAGCGCGGCAGCCGCGAAATCGAACACCGCATCGTCGCCGAACACGCCGATAGCGCCCCTCAACCTGCGACGCGCCGCCCATTGGCGGCCGCGCTCGCGCTCAGCCTGCTGCTGCCCATTGGCGTCGTGCTCGGTTACCTGCAGCTCGGCAATCCCGGCGCGCTGAGCGCGACCGCGGAATCTACGCACCAATTCGACGCCGCGCAGCTGGCGTCCCTCGTGGCGCGCCTCGAAGCCCGCCTGCAGCAGGCGCCGGAGGATGCGGAGGGCTGGATCCTCCTTGGCCGCTCGTACGGCGCGATGGAGCAATACGACCGCGCCGCAAAGGCTTACACGCGGGCCTCGCAATTGGTGCCCGGCGATGCCGGGCTGCTCGCCGACTACGCCGACACGCTGGCCATGGCGCAGGGCCGCAAGCTCGATGGCGCGCCGTTCGAGCTCGTCAAGCGCGCCCTCGCGATCGAGCCGCGGCATCTCAAGGCACTCGCCCTCGCGGGAGCTGCCGAATACGAGCGCCGCAATTTCGCCGCGGCGATCGGATACTGGCAACGGGTCCTCGAAGTCGCGCCGCCGCAATCGGACTTTGCCCGCGCGGTCACCGAGAGTATTGCCGAAGCGCGCAGCCTCGGCGGCAGTGCGCTGGCGAGCAAGGCGGCACCGGCAAAGGGGAAGAAGTCCGCCAAGGGCAATCAGTCTCTGCAGGGCATCGTCAGCATCGCACCGGACCTTGCCTCAAAGCTGGCGCCCGGCGACACCGTTTTCGTGCTGGCGCGGCCTGTCAGCGGATCGCGCATGCCGCTGGCTGTCGCACGCACCACGGTCGCGGCCCTGCCTTATCGGTTCACTCTGGACGACAGCATGGCGATGGCCCCCGGTGCCACCCTCTCGAGCCACGCGCAGGTCGTGGTGGCCGCACGGGTCTCCAAGTCGGGCAACGCCGCACCGCAGAAGGGCGACATCGAAGGCGTGAGCGCGCCCGTGGCACCCGGTGCGACCGGCGTTCGAGTTGTGATCTCGAGGACACTCCACTGAGACATGGAATCGTCGCATGCGTAGCGTGACCGGAATCGTGCTCGCGGGCGGCCAGGGGCGCCGCATGGGCACGGTCGACAAGGGGCTGCAGCTGCTGCACGGCAAGCCGATGGTCGCTGCGGTGCTCGCGCGCCTCGCGCCGCAGGTGGACGAGATCCTCATCAACGCCAACCAGAACCTCGAAACCTATGCGCAGTTCGGCCACCGCGTCGTGCCGGACGCGATCGGCGGTTTCGCCGGGCCGCTCGCCGGATTGCACGCCGGCCTGAGCGCAGCCAGCCATCCGCTGATACTCACGGTTCCCTGCGATTCACCTTTTCTGCCGCCTGATCTTTTTTCAAGATTGAAGAAAGAATTGAATACCAATGATGTTGCAGTCGCCAAGACAGGCGCTCAGCCGCATCCGGTGTTTGCGCTTGTGCGTGCTTCGGTTGCCTCGAATCTCGAGAAATTCCTGTCCGGCGGCGGTCGCAAAATCGACGCCTGGTATGCCTCGCTCAAGGTGGTCGAAGTATCATTCGACGACGAGGCGGATGCCTTCCGCAACATCAACACGCGCGAAGAACTGAACAGCGCATGAGCGCCGCGCGCGAACCTGCCGGCACGATTTTGCAGACGGTGAGCTGCCTGGACGGCTACGACCCGGACGCGCTGCGCGTGGACAAGGCGGCGGCCGCGATCCGCGCCTGCCTGACGCCGATTACCGAGGTGGAAACGGTCGCCATCCGCGCTTCCCTCGGAAGGGTGCTGGCGCAGGAGATCGTGCCGCAGATCAACGTCCCCGGACACGACAATTCGGCAATGGATGGCTACGCGGTTCGCAGCACCGATCTTTCTTTTTCTAAAGATGTTTTGTTGAAAATGATCGGATCGGCGTTTGCGGGAAAGACGTTCGATAAAGAAACAAAACCTGGTGAATGCGTGCGCGTCATGACCGGTGCGGTGATGCCGCAGGGCACCGATACCGTGGTGGTGCAGGAAATTTGTCGCGCGGACGGCGACCGGATCGGCGTGCCGGCAGGCCAGAAGGCAGGCCAGAACGTGCGCGCCGCGGGCGAGGACCTGAAAGCGGGCGCCGCGGTGCTGCACCCCGGGCAGTTGCTGCACGCCGCTGACCTGGGGCTCGTCGCCTCGCTGGGCATCGCCGAAGTGAAGGTCAAGCGCAGGCTGCGGGTCGCGTTTTTCTCCACCGGCGACGAACTGGTCTCCATCGGCACGCCACTCGCGCAGGGCCAGGTCTACGACTCCAACCGCTACACCCTGCACGGCATGCTCTCGGGCCTCGGGGTGGAAATTCTCGACATGGGCGTGGTGCGCGACGATCCGCAGAAGCTCGAGGCGGCGTTCCGCGAGGCCGCGGCAAAGGCGGACGCCATCATCACCACCGGCGGCGTCTCGGTCGGCGAGGCCGATTTCGTCAAGCAGCTGATGGCGAAGCTGGGCGAAGTGCTGTTCTGGAAGATCGCGATGCGGCCGGGACGGCCGATGGCCTTCGGCAGGATCGGCAACGCGATGCTGTTCGGGCTGCCCGGCAATCCGGTCGCGGTGATGGTGACCTTCCACCAGTTCGTGCGCGATGCACTGCTGGTATTGGGCGGGCAGACCGATGGCCTCGAAATTCCGCTGCTCAAGGCGATCAGCGCCTCCGCGCTGCGCAAAGTCCCCGGCAGGACCGAATACCAGCGTGGCATCCTGTTCCGGGACGGCGCCGACTGGAAAGTGCGCGCCACCGGCCAGCAGGGCTCGGGTGTGCTGCGCTCCATGTCGGAAGCGAACTGCTTCATCGTGCTTGAGCACGAGCGCGGCAACATCGAGGCCGGAGAACTGGTAAGCGTCCAGTTGCTCGCCGCCTTGGCGTAGATTGGGCGCCATGAACCCCATCCATCCCGATCTCGCGCCGCTCGCGCGCGCCGCGAAAACGTTCAGCCGGGCGTTTCGCACCACCGGCCAGGGGACCCAGCCCGAGCTGGCCGCAGCGCTGGGCGAGGCGGTCGGCAGGCGCGCCGGCTGGCTCAGGGCGGAGCACCGCGTCGGTGATCCTGCGCGCTACATGCGCCACCTGCTGTACGTGGATCCCGACGACGATTTCGTCATCACGGCGATCATCTGGCTGCCCGGGCAGAAGAGCCAGGTCCACGGCCACTACGTCTGGTGCGCCTACGGCGTCGTCGAGGGCGAACTGACAGAGGAAATGTTCCGCGCGCCGGGAGCGCTGCTCGAGCTGGTCGGCACCAGGGCAATCCACGCCGGGGAGCTGGCCGATATCGACCTCGGCGGACCGCTGTACCACCGCGTCTCGAACCGCACGCAAAAACCGCTCGTGACGCTGCACGTCTACGGCGTCGCCGCCGACCGGCTCACCACCGGCATCAACCGGATCTACGCCGAAGCGTGACCGCCGGCGAGCGCCGCGCCGGGAAGGACGGCGCCGCTGGAAAGGACGGCGCCGCCGGAAAGGACGGCGCCGCCGTGGCCGCCTGGCTCTTCATCAGCGCAGCCTTCACGTTCGCCATCGTCGTGGTTGGCGGCATCACCCGGCTGACCGAGTCGGGCCTCTCGATCGTCGAATGGCAGCCGCTCATGGGCGCGCTGCCGCCGCTGTCGCAGGCGGACTGGGAGGCGCTCTTCGCCAAGTACCGCGAGACGCCGCAGTTCAGGAAAGTATTCTCGGAAATCGGACTGGAAGGCTTCAAGCGCATTTTCTGGTGGGAGTACGCGCACCGCTTGCTCGGGCGCGTGATCGGACTGGTTTTTCTATTTCCTTTCCTTTACTTCCTCTTCAAGCAAAGCCTTTCCCGTTCCCTGGCCTGGAAACTTGCCGGCGTACTCGTTCTGGGCACCCTGCAGGGCGCGCTGGGCTGGTACATGGTGCAAAGCGGCCTGGTGGACGACCCGCGCGTAAGCCACTTTCGCCTCACCGCCCATCTGGGCCTGGCTTTGCTGATTTTCAGTTTTGAGTTCTGGCTTGCTTTGGAACTTCTGGATTCAAATGAAAAACGAAAACCACAAACCCTATCCCTGGTCGTGCTCGGCCTCGTACTCCTAATGGCCTTGTCGGGCGGTTTCGTCGCCGGCCTGCGCGCCGGCCACGCCTACAACACGTTCCCCCTCATGAGCGGCCAGCTCGTGCCGCCCGAAGCGTTCATGCTCGAGCCGTGGTGGCGGAATTTTTTCTGGAACGTGGCCACGGTACAGCTCGTGCACCGCGCGTTCTTCTGGCTGCTGCTGGTTCTTGTCCCGATCCTCTGGTGGCAGGCGCGGCGCACGCAGGCGAAGATCGCTGCGCATCACCTGCTCGCTATGTTCGTGATCCAGGCCGCGCTCGGAATCTCAACGCTGCTGCTCGCGGTGCCGATTCCTCTCGCCGCTGCGCACCAAGCGGGCGCGGTGCTGCTGCTCGCCGCGGCGCTGTGGACGGCGCACCGGCATCGCGCCCCAGGCTAGAACCCCTTCTCCTCCATCGGATCGCCGATCGGTTCGCGCCGCTGCGCTGCGCCGAGCGCCTATTCGATTCCGCTCAGGCCGGTTTTCCCGGAATCACGGTCCGCACGGGCTTGCCGTCTTCATAGTAAGTCCGTGGCGCCGCCCGCAGCGCAAGGACGAACCGCCGCGCGTCTTCCAGCCAAGCCAAGCGCTGCAAGGGTGTCATCGACAATCCGTGCAGCAGCTGCTCGTCGGTCAACTCGTAGTGGTAATCGTCCGAGAACCCGTATCGGGCTTCAGTTTCACTTGCGCGTTCCATCGAGCTCCTTGAGGCGCCGCAGCATCGCGATGTCGTCCTGATCCTTCGCCCTTCCTGTGCCGGTTTTCATGGTGATGATATCCGCGATCGAAGCCACAGGCACTTTCTGACCCTGGACGTCCGCGATCACCCGGCGCTTGTATGCCGCCTCGAAATCAACCGGGGCTTTCACCAGGACATCGATGATGGGATCGGTCGGATTTTGCGGCCGCAGCCCGAACGCGAGCATGTGCTTGTTCTCGACCCAGTCACGCACTTTCTCCACGTCCGCGAGGTCCTCCACCTTTACCGGTACCACCGGCTTGAACGAATAGCGCTTGGCGACGGAGACGAAGCGTCCGAGATTCTCCGAGTCCAGCGCCAGCATCAGATCGACGTCATGGGTCAGGCGATTGACGCCGTGCAGGTTCACCGCAATTCCGCCAACGACGAGATACCGAACGCGGGCATCCTCAAGATAGCGGAACAGGTCGAGATGGAACATCTATCCGACCGGCTTTCTTTCCTCCGGCAGCCGCACGACATTTCCCACCGAAGAGGCAGGTGCCGGCGCAGGCGCCTCGATTTCTGCCGCTTCTATTTTCTGGAACTGCTGCGAAATCTTGCGGCTGGAGGTCTGCACGTCCTCGGCGTCCTGGTGGGCCTGGCGGATATGGTCGGCGAGTTTCTTCATGCGCTCGTCGAAGCGCCGGAAGTCGGCACCCAGCCTGCCGAGCGCGTCCTTGATGACGTGGATCTGCTTGCGCGTCTCGACGTCCTTGAGCACCGCGCGCGCGGTATTGAGCACCGCCATCAGCGTGGTGGGCGAAACGATCCAGACGCGCTTGGCCTGGGCGTAGTCCACCACTTCGGCGTGATAGGCGTGGATCTCGGCGAACACTGCCTCGGCTGGCACGAACATCACTGCGCCGTCGGAGGTCTCGTTGTCGATGATGTATTTCGATGCGATCGCGTCCACGTGCTTGCGCAGGTCCATGCGGAACTGCTTCTGCGCCAGCGCGCGCTCCGCGTCGCTGCCTTCGAACATGCGGTTGTAGTTCTCGAGCGGAAATTTCGAATCCACGCACACCAGGCCGGTCGGATCCGGCAGCCGCAGCGCGCAGTCGACCCGCGCGCCGTTGGACAGGGTGTACTGCATCTCGAAGGCGTTGGGCGGCATGACGTTGCGCACCAGGGCTTCGAGCTGGACTTCGCCGAAGGCGCCGCGCGATTTCTTGTCGCCGAGCAGCTCCTGCAGGCTCACCACGCTGCCGGTCAGGGAATCGATCTTCTTCTGCGCCTCGTCGATGGTGGCGAGGCGCTGCATCACGCTGACGAAGGTCTCGTTGGTCTTCTTGAAGCCCTCGTCCAGCCGCTCGCCCACCCGGTTGGAGATCTGGTCGAGGCGCGCGTCGAGCTTGGCGGCGATGGCCTCGCGCAGTTCACTCAGCTGCCCGCCCAGCCTGTCGCCCTGCTTCGTCAGGCCGTCGTGCAAATCACCAAGCATCTGCCGATGCTTTTCTTCAAAGGTTTTCTGAAGTTGCAAGACAAACCAAATCGCAACCCCCAAAAGACCCAAGGCAATGGCAATCGCCGCTTCAGCCATGACCGATTCTAGACCGAGTCCCTCAGCGTGAGCGCGGGCGAAACCGAGAGCACCTTGCGCGCCGAGAGCCAGGCGTTGAGCGAGAGCAGCGCAAGGCCGGCGAGCGGACCGGCGATCCACAGCTCGGGGCTGGGCGGCAGGTCCAGTTCGAAGACGCGGCGCGCGAGCATTTGCCCGATCACGGCAGCGCCGGCAGTGGCGAGAATGCCCGCGAGCAGGCCCATGGAGAGGAACTCGACGCGCTGGCTGCCGGTGACCTGGGCGCGCGAAGCGCCGTGGACGCGCATCACCGCCGCCTCGCGCCGGCGCTCGTCCTCGGTCGCCACCAGCGCCGAGTACAGCACCAGCAGCCCCGCGCCAAGCGCGAACATGAACACCACCTGTACCGCGGTGATCACCTGGTCGATGACGCCCTGCGCTTGCTTGAGCGCCGCGCCGACGTCCACCACGGTGAGATTCGGAAAGCGCCCCGTGAGCTGGTTCATCACCGGTTCGTCGCCGGGGGCCAGGCGGAACGCCGAGAGGTAACTCGCGGGGAAGCGCCCGACGAGGCTGGGCGGCCCGATGACGAAAAAATTCACTTTCATCGAATCCCAGCGCAGTTTGCGCATCGAGCTGATGCGCGCGCGGAAGCTCTCTCCGCCGACCGCGAACGTGAGCTCGTCGCCCATCTTCCAGCCGAGCGTCTTCGCGATCCCCTCCTCCACCGAAACTTCCTGCGCATCGGGCGCGAACCATTTTCCCGCAACGATCGTGTTGTGCGCAGGCGGCTGCGCCGTGAACGAAAGATTGAACTCGCGCTCCACCAGGCGCCGTGCGCGCTCCTCGGTGAAATCGGCTTCGGCCACTTTGCTGCCGTTCACGGCGGTGAGCCGGCCGCGCACCATCGGACTGAGTTCGGGCACCGCGATGCGCCGGCTGGTGAAGAAGCTCTTCACCTCGGCAAGCTGGTCGGGCTGCACGCCCAGCAGGAAACGGTTGGGCGCATCCGGCGGCGCGCTGCGCCGCCAGGCATCCACAAGGTCGTTGCGCGTGAAGGTGAGCAGCAGGACGGCGGTGAGCCCGAGCGCGAGGCTCGCGACCTGGATTGCGTTGCCGCGCGCATGCCGGCGCAGGTTGGCAAGCCCGTAGCGCAGCGCGACGGAGGAAAAGCCGACGCGCCTGGCAACCGTGGAACTTGCCACGAGCCGCAGCGCGATCCAGGCCACGGCCGCGAACAGGGCCACCGCGACACCGAAGCCGCCGACCACGGCAACGCCCAGGCCCACGTCGCCCGCCTGCCAGATGAGCAGACCCGCGAGCGAAGCAAGGCCGGTGGCGTAGACCGCGAATGTGCTGCCCGAGGTGGCGCCGGCTTCGCGCCGGATGACGCGCACCGAGGGCACGTTTTTCAATTGCACCAGCGGCGGCAGCGCGAAACCGAGCAGCAGCACCAGCCCGACAAGGAATCCCTGCAGCGCCGGCACCACCGACACCGCCGGCAAGTCGGCGCGCAGCAGGCCGCCGAGAATCTCGGCAATGACGAACTGGGCGGCGAAGCCGATCGCAGTGCCGATGGCGCAGGCCGCCAGTCCCAGCAAAAGGAACTCGCAGCCGAACAACGCGAGCAACCTCGACTGTGTGGCGCCAAAGCAGCGCATCACCGCGCAACCGTCCAGGTGCCGCTCGACGAAGCGGCGCGTGCCCAGCGCAATCGCAACGCCGGCGAGGATCGCCGAGAGCAGAGCGGTAAGGCCGAGGAAACGCTGGGCGCGCTCGATCGCGCCGCGCACCTCGGGCCGGCCGCTTTCGAGGTTCTCCACGCGTTGACCGCGTTCCATGCGCCCTTTCGCCCAGGTTTCCAGCGCGACGATCTTTTCAGGGGCGCCCGCGGCGTACAGGTAGTGCCAGACGCGGCTCCCGGTCTGCACCAGCCCGGTGGCCGGCACATCGGCCACGTTCATGAACAGGCGCGGCGCGATGTTGAAGAAATTGGCGCCGCGCTCGGGCTCCAGGGTCAGGATCGCGGCAACTTCGAACACCGAGGCGCCGAGCTTGAGTTTCGCGCCCACCGGCGTCTCGAGCGCGGTCACCAGGCGCTCTTCAATCCAGACTGTGCCGGGCTTGGGACCTGCAGCCGCTGCTGCATCGGGCGCATTCAACGCGGTCGCGATCCGCAATCGGCCGCGCAGCGGGTAGTTGCCCGAAACCGCCTTGACGCCCGCCAGCACCGCACGCTGCTCCGCGGCGTCCTCACGCTGCTCCGCGGCGTCCTTCACACCGCCCGCAATCGCCATGCTGATGAATGTCGTTGCCCGCGCGCTTTCCAGGCCGCGGCGCGCAATCTCCTCGGCGATGCCCGCCTGCCAGGGATGATCGGAGACCAGCACCAGGTCCGCGCCAAGCAGCTGATGCGCGTCGCGCACCAGGGCTCTGCCGACGCGATCGGCGAAGAAAGCGACGCTCGTGATGCTCGCCACTGCCACCACCAGTGCCATCGCGAGCACGCGCAGCTCGCCCGCGCGCCAGTCCCGCGCCAGCATGCGGGTACCCTGCCGCAGCGTTTGCATTGCCTGGTTCATGCGACGATGCGTCCGGCCGCCAGGCGGATCACGCGCCCGCAGCGCTGCGCCAGATGCTCGTCGTGCGTCACCATGACCAGCGTGGTGCCGAAGCTGCGGTTCAGTTCGAACACGAGATCGATCACCCCGGAGCCGGCCTCGGCGTCGAGGCTGCCGGTAGGCTCGTCGGCGAAGAGGAGCTTGGGCCGCACCGAGAACGCGCGCGCGAGCGCCACGCGCTGCTGCTCGCCGCCCGAGAGGTGCTTGGGGTAGTGGCCGAGGCGGTCCTTGAGGCCGACGCGTTCGAGTATTTCCTTTGCGCTGGCCTCCGCTGCGGCATCTTTTCTCAATTCCAGCGGCAACATTACGTTCTCGAGCGCTGTCAAAGACGGCAGCAGCTGAAAGGACTGGAATACGAACCCCACCGACTTGCCACGCAATTCCGCGCGCTGGTCCTCGTCGAGCCCGAAAAGATCGGCCCCGTCCACCTCGACCGTGCCGACGGTCGGCGTATCGAGGCCCGCCAGGATCGCGAGCAGCGTGGATTTGCCCGAGCCCGAGGCGCCGACGACGGCGACCGCGTCGCCCGCCGTGACGCTCAGGTCTATTTCGCGCAGAATGACAAGGTCACTGGAGCCGCTCTTGACCGTCTTGCCGATGCCGCGCGCGCTGAGTATCTTTTTTTTACTGCTGTCGTTGTTCATCTGCCCGGGATTCGCGGCACCTGCCGCCCATGGAAAAACGCTGCTCGTCTACGGCGACAGCCTGTCGGCGGCGTACGGCATGCCGGAGCGGCGCGGCTGGGTGGCCCTGCTCGGGGAACGATTGCAACGCGAGCGCTACGATTATAGCGTCGCCAACGCCAGCATCTCGGGCGAAACCACGGCGGGCGGGCTGGCGCGCATCGCCAGTGTCCTCGAGCGCCACAAGCCGGACATCGTGATCCTCGCGCTGGGGGCGAACGACGGCCTGCGCGGCCTGCCGGTGGCGGTGATGAAGAGGAACCTCGAGGAGATGATCGAACGCTCGCAGAAAGCCGGCGCCAGGGTGCTGCTGGTGGGCATGCGCCTGCCGCCGAACTACGGCGAGGCCTACACGCAGGCTTTCGAGCGCGCGTTCAGCGAGCTGGCGAAGAGCCAGCGCATCGCGCTGCTGCCGTTCCTGCTCGAAGGTTTCGCCGAAAAAACGGAACTCTTCCAGCCCGACCGCATCCACCCCAACGAAGCGGCGCAGCCGATGGCGCTGAAGAACGTCTGGAAGCCGCTCGCGCCCCTGCTCAGGAATTAAGGTCTAATAGGCGCCGGGCATATCTTCTCCAGGGAGGATCCATGAAGCGCTGCGCGAAGTGCAATAGCCTGATGCCTGACGATGTGCCCAAGTGCATCAAGTGCGGTTTCGTGGTGGTAAAGCAAACTGCACCCGCACCATCTGCGCCCGCGAAGGCTGCGCGGCCTGCGGTAGCGCCGCTGCCGAGCTTTGCCCCCGGGGAGCGGCCGGGACGGATCCGCAGCTCGTGGCTGCTCGCGAAGCAAAGCTGGCGCGTGCTGATGCTGGACAAGGAGTTGCTCGTTTTCCCGCTGCTGAGCGGTCTCGCCTGCCTGCTGGTGCTGGCTTCATTCCTCGCCGGCGTATTCGCCACCGGTAGTTTCCAAGGCGAGAAAACGCAGTCGGATGGCCTCCTCCTGGTGATGGGGTTCGCCTATTACTTCGTCAATTTTTTCGTCATCGCCTTTTTCAACACGGCGCTGGTGGCCTGCGCCATGATCCGTTTCCAGGGTGGCGACCCGACGGTGGCTGACGGAATGCGCGCAGCCAGCGCGCGCCTGCCCCAAATCCTCGCCTGGGTGCTGCTGGCCGCGACCGTGGGCATCGTGCTGCGGGCGATCCAGGAGCGCTTCGAACTTCTCGGCCGGATCGTGATCGGGCTGATCGGCGCAGCGTGGACGATCGCCACCTACTTCATCGTGCCGGTGCTGGTGGTGGAGAAACTCGGGCCGTTCGACGCCGTCAAACGCTCGGCTACGCTCATGAAGCAGACCTGGGGCGAGTCCCTGGTGAGTCACGTCGGCATCGGCGCTGCGACCAGCCTCATCAGCTTTCTGGGCGTGCTGCTCATCGGCATCGCCAGCGTGGCGCTGGCCGTGACGGCCTCGAACTGGGGCGTGTTGATCGCGGGCGGCATTGCAATTGTCGCCTTCCTGGTGCTCGCGGCCCTGGTCAGCAGCGCACTCACCACTATCGTCTTGAGCGCGCTGTACCTCTATGCCGCGGAGAAGAAGGTGCCGCAGGCGTTCGACGGCGTGGCGCAGTTCGCGTTCGCGCCGAAATAAGGCTCAGGAGAAGTTCAGCCGCGCGGCGCCCGATTCGAGCTGCCCTATGTGTCGGGCCTGCGCGAAGCCGCGCTTGGCGAACTCGGCGAGCACCGCCTGCTCGGCCTCCGGCGCACAGGCAACGAGCAACCCACCGCTGGTCTGAGGATCGGTGATCAGCTTGCGCTGCCACTCCGGCGCGCCGGCGGGTAGCGTGACGTCCTGCCCGTAGCCTTTCCAATTGCGGTCAGATGCACCGGTGGCGACCCCCTGCTTGAGCCATTCAACCGCTTCAGGAATGACAGGCAAATCGTCCAGCTTCACTGCAGCGGAAAGTTTCGAACCCCGGCAGATTTCCAGCAGGTGGCCAGCGAGGCCGAAGCCGGTGACGTCGGTGAGTGCGTGCACCCCGGGCATTTCGGCGAGCGCCACGCCAGGCGTGTTGAGCTTGGTGGTGGACTCGATCATCGCCGCGTAGCCGGCGTCCGAGAGCTTTCCCTTCTTGAGCGCGGCCGAGAGGATGCCGACACCGAGCGGCTTGCCAAGCACGAGCACATCGCCGGCCTTCGCGGTGGAATTTTTCTTGATTTTGTCAGGGTGAACGATGCCAAGCACGACCAGACCGTAAATCGGCTCTAGCACGTCGATGGAATGCCCGCCCGCGATCGGGATGCCCGCTTCGGCGCAAACCGACTCTCCGCCGGCGAGAATCTTGCCGATCACGTCCAGAGGCAGCTTGTCCAGCGGCATGCCGACCAGCGCCAGCGCGAAGATCGGTTTCGCGCCCATGGCGTAGATGTCGGAAATCGCGTTGGTCGCCGCGATGCGCCCGAAGTCGTAGGGATCGTCGACGATCGGAGTGAAGAAATCGGTGGTGGCGACCAGCGCCTGTGTGTCGTTCAGCTTGTAGACCGCCGCATCGTCCGAGGTCTCGGTGCCGACCAGCAGTTCCTTCGGCAGGCCGCGGATCGGCGTCGCCGCCAGCAGTTCGGTGAGTATCGCGGGCGCGATCTTGCAGCCACAGCCGCCACCGTGGCTGAACTCCGTCAGGCGGATTTTTTGCGTCGCGGGAAGTTTCGGAATGGACGACATATTCGAATTTTACTCCCGCGTTAGCGCGCAGGTCCTGAAACCCGCAAAGAAGTCGGCACGCTCGGGCGTGTAGAAGTTACGGAATGTCGGACGCATCAGTCGCCGCGGCGTCGCGAAACTTCCCCCGCGCAGCACTTTGTGGGTGCCGAACCAGGGTGCCGAATATTCCTTGTACGGATCGAGCACGAATCCCGGATAGGGCTGGAGCGCGCTCTCGGTCCACTCCCAGACCCTGCCATATGAAAGCTTCGCGCTCGCGCATTCCCACTCGGCCTCGGTCGGCAGGCGCCGTTTCGCCCAGGCGCAGTACGCCTGCGCCTCGTGCCAGCTGACGTGTCGCACCGGTTGTTCCGGCGCGAGCGGCAGCCAGCGGTCGAACCGCCGCTGCAACCACTGACCGCCGGCCTGCTTCCAATACCGCGGCGCCGCCCCACCGCCTTCGACGAACGCGAGGTACCGGACATTGGTCACGACAGAGCGCGCGATACGGAACGGCGCAATCTCGACTTCGTGCGCCCATTTCTCGTTGTCGAACACGAAATTCTTCGAGGCTCCGGCGCCCAGCATGAATTTGCCGCCTGGCATTTCGATATCGCTTTCATCTTTCTCGTCCGCTGCGTCCACACCAAAGGGAGCCGAATAACCCAACGTCTGCCTCGTGTAATGAAAAGCCTCCGCATGCATGTCTTCATGAAACGTTGCGAGCCGCACGAAATACTGCAGGGCCTCGCTCTCCGGCTCGCGCGCCAGCCGCTCACGCACCAGTTCCAGCACCCTCGCACCGTAGGCGCGGGTCGCTTTGAGGTCGGGCAGCGCCAGGTCCCAGCGCGTGGCGTGCGCCACCGCAGAAGAATCGTAAAGAGCATCCGCGCCGCGCAGCATGGACTCCGCGAGCGAGCCCTCGGGACGCAGCCGAAGGCACCAGAGTTCCTGGAACCAGGCGACATGGCCGATCTCCCACAGCGGTGGATTGACGATGTCAAGCTTCGGCCCGAGCAGGCGCTCGCCGTCCAGGTCGGAGGTGACGCGCAAAGCGCGCGCTCGGGCATCGAGCAGGTCGCCTTCCAACTCCGCAGGAGCGCAAACGATGGCGTCGGTTAACATGGCGCTCAAGTTTAGCTCAGCCCATGGCCCGGATTTCCATCGTCACGCCCGCGCGCCCCGGCGCGCGCAACGGCAACCGCCACACCGCGCAGCGCTGGGCCGGATTCCTGCGCGCGCTCGGTCACCGGGTCGTAGTGATGGTGCAATGGGACGCTTGCCCCTGCGACCTGCTGCTGGCGCTGCACGCGCGCCGCAGCCATGCCTCCATCGTCGAATTCCGCACGCGATTCCCGGGCAAGCCGTTGGTGGTGGTGCTGACCGGCACCGATCTGTACAGCGACCTTCCCAAGTCGCGCGAAGCCCGTCAATCCTTGCGGCTTGCGGACCGGATCGTGGTGCTGCAATCCGAAGCCAGATTGGAACTCGAAAAAGGACTCCGTGCAAAAACCCGCGTCGTCTACCAATCGTCGACGCCTTCGGTCCGGCACCGCCCGCCCAAGGCGCGCTTTCGCGTCGCGGTGGTCGGCCATTTGCGCAAGGTGAAGGATCCTTTCCGTGCAGCCCTCGCGCTTCGCTACCTGCCGCAGGACCTGGAGGTCGTGCAAGTGGGCGACGCGCTTTCACCGAGGATGGCCAGCGAGGCGAAAAAACACATGCGGCGCGATCGCCGCTACCGCTGGCTTGGCGGTCGCACGCACGCGCAGGCGCTCGGCTGGATCGCGCGCAGCCACTTGCTCGTCGTCAGTTCCATCATGGAAGGCGGTGCCAACGTCATAGCCGAAGCAGCGCGCGTCGGCACGCCGGTGCTGGCCTCGCGCATGTCCGGCAATCTGGGCATGCTGGGCCGGAACTATCCGGGCTATTTCCCGCTTTTCGACGAGTACGCGTTAAGCAGGTTGATTGGAAAAACCATCGAAAAAAAAATGTTCGTGCTAAAGCTGAAGCGCGCGCTGGCGGCGCGCCGGCAGCTTTTCGCGCCCGCCGCCGAGCGGCGCGCGCTTTGCGCGGTCATCCGGGAGCTCCGGCCGCCTACTTGAGCAGTTCGGCGACCTTGCCGCGGGCCGCGTCGCTCGACCAGTCGATTGCGCCGAAATGCACGTAGCGGATGCGCCCGTCGCGGCCGACCAGAAAACTCGCCGGCAGGATGCGCGCCTTCCATGCCTTCGCCGCCGCCGTATCCCGGTCGAGCAGCAGCGGAAAGCTGACCGGCAAGGTTTCCAGGAACCGCTCGATGCGCGCCGCCGGCTCGGCGAGGTTGACCGCGAGAATCTCGAAGGGCTTGCCGGCGAGCGACTGGCGCAGGCGTTCCATCGAGGGCATTTCCTCGCGGCAGGGCTCGCACCAGGTGGCCCAGAAATTCACCAGCACCACCCGGCCCCGGTAGTCCGCTAGCCGATGCACCCCGCCCCGCAGGTCCTGCAATTCGAGGGCTGGCGTCGGGCCGCCCTGCCAGCGCTCGAGTTCCGCGGCCCCGGCAGCCGCCGACAAGGCGATGGCCGCGAGAACACACAGCAGCCGCACTAGGCGCTCGCTGTGCGCGCCGTGATCGAATATTTCAGCGTATCGGGATCGAGCTGGTCGCGCATCTCGCCACCGGTCTCGGCGTTGACATACATGAGATAGGGCAGCTTCGGTCCTGTCGAACCGGGCAGCTTCACGTCATGGCCCATGTTGTAGGCGACCCAGTTCATCTCCCAGCCGCCGAACAGGCGCTTCCTCGCCGCCTGCACCATCGGATGGTCGATCTTCAGATTGGCCGGCGGCTCTTCCAGGATCACCTTTCTCACGTCTGCCGGGTCCACGGGAACCCAGCCCACGCCCTGGGCGAAAAACTCGGCCCGGCAATGCTGCGCCCGCGTCACATTGGGCGAACCAACGCCGAGGCTGCGGTAGCCGTGGCTCGAGGGCGCGACGCGCAGACCGTAAATGTCACGCGCGGGCAGGCCGATCGAACGCGCCAGCCCCACGAACATCGCGTTCAGATCGCCGCACTTGCCGCCGAAATTCCTCGTCTCCAGCATCGACTTGATGTCCCCCCAGCCGCAGCCGCGCGTTTTCGGGTCGCGGAACGTGTTCTCCACCACCCATTCGTAGATCGCGCGCGCCTTGTCGACGTCGGTTCTGGCGCCCTTGACGATGTCGCGCGCCGTCTCGCGGACGATGCCATCGGTCGGGATCAATTCCGTCGCCGCGGTGTAGAACGCATAGTCCGCCGCAGCCAGCTTCGCCGCGTGCAACGCGCGCTGCAACGGGTCCACCGCGCGGTCGCGCGTCATGAAGCGGCTGGTGACCTCGATCACCGGCGCCGCTTCGTTCCCGCCCCATTCGGCGTGCAGCATGCTCACGCCGTACTTGCCGTCGTTCGCAATCTGCGCGCGCGCCGCATTGCCGGTCCATGCGTTGTCGATCGTTCGCTGCCAGCTTTCGTCGGCGGACATGGGCAGCGGAATCCAGGCGTGCGACACGCCGCGCGGCTTGAGCACCTCGACCCGCGTGATCACCTCGTAGCTGCGCCAATCGCCGGTGCTGGCAAGCGTCTCACGCCAGGGAAGCGCCGCTGCGGCGGCCGCCGCGGATGTCGTCTTCAGGAATGCTCTGCGGTCCATGAAACCTCCTTTTTTACAAATAGATACACGCCGGGCGTTGATCCGGTGCAGTGGAAAATCGGGGAAAGGCGAGACGAAAGAATTGCAGGACGAGAGGGGGATGGGAATTTCAGCGGCACGTCGTCCGGATCCCCCGCGCCCCCGCATAGCGCGTGCCCTGCCCCTTTGCGGGACGTACCGAGCATGACGCCCAAGGCGCGGGAGCCGCGTGCGATGAGTCGCCTAAGCAGGAACATGATGGTGAACTCTACCCCTAGCTTGCTGTACTAACAAGGATGAAACAGGCTTCTTGTCGTCGCTATTTCGCAACACGGTCGTAAAATCCACGACGTGAAACGGCTGATTGCCCCGTCGATGGCGCTCGCGGCGTTGCTGCTGCTCTCGGGCTGCGGCGTGCGTTACGCGACCGTGCCGGATCGCGAGGGGCGCGACCTGATGCTGCTCGGCCACGATCCGGTCGCCTACTTTACCCTCGGCAAGCCACTCAGAGGCGATCCCGCGCTCGCCGCCGAACACGACGGGGTCTGGTACTACTTCGCGCGCGCCGAGCACCGCGAAATGTTCCTGCGCGAGCCGGCAAAATACGCGCCTCAGTACGGCGCCTTTTGCTCGAGCGGCGCGGCCTACGGGGTAAAGCTGGGAAGTGATCCAACGGAGTTTGCGATCCGCGGCGGACGCCTGTTCATCTTTGGCGACGTGCTGGGCCGGGAGTACTGGGAAATCGACCCCGACTGGCACATCCGGTACGCCGATCAAATCTGGCCCGAGGCGGGCGCCTCGGGCCACCGCTGGCAATCCATCAAGCGGATCCTGTTCACCGTTCCCTGGTACAAGAACGCCCGCGAGGCACACGCGGAGTGGCGCGCGAAGAATCCCGACAGCAAGGTGAACTACGATCCCGGCGGCTGGCTGCGCAACCTGTTCCTCAAGTATCCCGGCTGGCGCGCAAGGGAAGGCTTCGGGCAGCCCGCGCTTGGCATACCCGGCGTCGATCCCTGTCCGCCGGCCTGCCCGGGAGCTGTCTCCGAAGGTTACAGGGCGCTTCGCTAAGAACTTTTTGAGGAACTGAGCATGAAATTGCTGGCAGCAACGCTGATGTTTCTCGCCGGATCCGTTCTCGCGCAGGGATTCGATCATTCCCACAAGACCTGGGATGCGCTGGTGAACAAGCACGTGGTCCTGGCCGGGGGCGGCCAGGCCTCGCAGGTCCGCTACGCGGAGTTCGCCAGGGATCGCGCTGCTCTCAAGACCTATCTCGATGCGCTTTCCGGGGTACCCGAGTCCGAATTCAAGACCTGGAGCCGCGCGCGGCAGATGGCGTTCCTGATCAACGCCTACAACGCTTTCACCGTCGAGCTGATTCTCGCCAACTACCCGGTGAAATCGATCAAGGACATCGGCAGCGATCTGTTCAACAACCGCTGGAAGAAAAAGTTCTTCAAGCTCCTCGGGCAGGACTCGTATCTGGACCAGATCGAGCACGAGATCCTGCGCAAGCCTGGCAGCTACAACGAGCCGCGCGTGCATTACGCGGTCAATTGCGCCGCGATCGGCTGCCCGCTGCTGCGCGAGGAAGCGTATGTGGCTGAGCGCCTCGAGGCCCAGCTCGAACAGCAGGCCGAGCGTTTCCTGTCCGACCGCTCGCGCAACCGGGTGAGTGCGCAAGGCAGGCTCGAAGTGTCGAAGATCTTCGACTGGTTCAAGGAGGACTGGTCGAGCGGCTACCAGGGCATCCAGTCGCGGGAGAAATATTTCGCCAGGTACGCCGGGCTCCTCACCGACAATCAGGCACACCGCAAACTGATCGCCGATGGCGCGGCGCCGCTCACTTTCCTTGAATACGACTGGTCCCTGAACGACGCGCGCAAGTGATCGGACGGCGCGAGATGCTGGCGCTCGGCGCCGCCGCGCTCCTGCCCCGCTTCGCCTGCGGGCAGGACACTGCCGTTTCCGCGCTGCGTTTCTCCGGCCTCGCGGCCGGCGCGCCGCTGCCGGACTGGCTGGATCCGGTCGGCTTTGGCGGCCGGGCGAAGCCGACCGAATTCGCGCTGGTGTCCGACGAGGGCCGCACCGTACTGCGCGCGCGGGCGCAGGCCTCCGCCTCCGGCCTCGCGCGTGCGCTGCACGTGGATCCTGCCCGCCACCCGGTACTCGCGTGGCGCTGGAAGGCGCGCAATCTGGTCGAAAAGGGCCGCCTGCGCGAAAAGGCGGGCGACGATTTCGCGCTGCGCCTCTACGTCCTGTTCGATCTGAATCCGTCCTCCCTGAGTTTCGGCGAGCGCGTGCAAATGTCGCTCGCTCGCGCCCTCTGGGGCGAGCGTTTGCCGCTGGCGGCGCTGTGCTACGTCTGGGACGGCCTGGCGGCGGCTGGCACCGTCGCGCCGAACGCGTATACGGACCGCGTGCGCATGGTGGTTGCCGAGAGCGGGCCGGCGAAGCTCGGGCTGTGGGTGTCGCACGAGCGCGATGTCGCCGCGGACTTCCGCAGCGCCTTCGGCCTGCCCGTGCCCGCGGTGACGAGCCTGATCGTGTCGGCGGACACGGACAACACCGGCGAGAGCACGGAGTCCTGGTTCGGCGACGCGGAGTTCCGCACGCGCGGTGCGTCCTGAGCCGCTAACAGAGCGGTGAGGACGCTCTGTTCCTCTAACAGAGCGGTGAGGACGCTCTGTTCCTCTAACGCGCGACCGAATCGAGGAAGGCCTCGACCTCGCGCAGCACCGCCTTATCGCCGCCGGCGAGGAAGCGGCCGCCTTCGGGCACCGCCAGCTGCTTCGAGCCTGGCAACGCGCGCAGCAGTTGCGCGCGCTCGCCCGCCGGCCCTCGTATGCCGCGGTAGTCGGCGGCGCCGTACAGATCGAGGATCGGGAACTTCGCCGCCGCCATTTCCGGGAACACGCCGTAGTACGACAACGCGGCCCAGGCCATGACCGGCGCGCTGCGGTTCTGGCGCAGATACTCGTAGGTCATGCCCGAGCCCATGGCGTGCGACACTATGGCGATGCGAGGCGCTCCCTTGTCCTGCATGAAGCGCATGCCCGCGGCGATCCGCCGCGCCGCGTCCGGAAAAAGCCCCTGGTACGCCGAACCATCATCGATTTCGGCCGGCAACACCGGCATCTGCAGCGAAAGCGTCGAGTATCCTCGATCCGTGAGCCGCATCCTCAGCTCACCGGTGATGCCGTGATCCGGATGCAGCCCGGGCCCATGCGCGAGCACGACGGCGCCGCGCGCCCGTTCGGCAGGCGCATACAGGGCGAGGAAACGCACGCCGTCGCCGGTCTGCAGGTAGACCGCGTCGCCGACCACGAGGCCGGGCACGATCTGGTCGGCCCAGCGCTTCTCGCGCGCAGCATCGGAGCGCATTTGCGCCTGCGCCGCTGGAACGGCGCATGCGGCCGCGAGGACGACCGTCAGGAGGCGATGCATGGCGGGTGACCTGAGGCGAACGATACTACGGTCGCTGGCGGTCGTGCTGATCATCGGCGCGGTGAGTTCCTGCGCGCTGCTCGATGGCATCGAGCGCGAACTGGTCTTCCGGCCGCGCACCGCCGATTGGGCCGGCTATTCGCATGGCATCCTGAACGAGGAAGAAGTCTGGATCCCCGTAGGGACCGCCGGCGAGCGGCTGCAGGGCTGGTGGCTGGCCTCGCCGGGCGCGGAGTTCACGCTGGTGTATTTTCACGGCGCCCGCGTGAACCTCACCGGCAGCGTCTACCGGCTGCGCGGATTCCGCGACGCGGGCTTCAACGTGCTCGCCATCGACTACCGCGGCTATGGCCGCAGCACGGCGCGCCTGCCTTCCGAGGAATCGGTCTACGAGGACGCCGAAGCGGCATGGAAATGGCTCGACGGCCGCGTGCCGGATCGCGGACGGCGCGTGCTCTACGGCCACTCGCTCGGTGGTCCGGTCGCGGCGGAGATCGCCTTGCGCGGCGGCGGTGCGGCGGCCTTGATCCTGGAGTCGGCCTTTACCTCGCTCCCTGAAATGACGGTCCTCGGAGGACTGCTCTCGCAGCGCATGGACGTGCTGGACAAGTTGCGGCGCCTGGACCTGCCGGTTCTCATCGTGCATGGCGCGAACGATACGGTGGTGCCACCGGAGATGGCGCATCGGCTCTATGACGCGGCGCGCGGTCCGAAGCGGCTGGTGATGGTAGAGGGTGCGGCGCACAGCTGGGTGCTGCGGCGTGCCGGCGGCAGGGTGTTCGAAGCATTGCGCGAACTCACCGCCGCGCGGCGCTGATTCAGCGCGGCGGCGGCGCGCCCGGCGGCAACTTGCCGAACCGGCGCAGGTGTTCAGCGTCCAGTTCGCGGTCGGTCTTGTAGTGCGCGACTTTCAGGACCAGCCGCTTCGCGTTCTGCAACCGGTAGGGAACGTCCTTGCTTTCTTTTTCCCAGTACTCGTCGCCGAGGCGGATGTTCTCGTCGGCGTCCATCATCCAGTTGGCCCGGCTGCGGTCGCTGCCGAACAGGTACAGGCGGCCCTTGTAGACCGTGTACACGTCGGCGTGGATCGCCGCCTTGAGGGCGTAGTGCACGCCGCTGGCGCAGAAACCGGACCAGGCGGGAGCGTACTTCGCGGGATTGGCGTCGAACAGGCGCTTGTTGGCGTCGCTGGCGAAGCGATAGACGTCGCCGTCGAAAACCGACTTGATCGCGGGATCGCCTTTCTGCCGTTGCGCGCCGGAGAAATACGACACCGGATCGTTACCGCGCAGCATCACGCGATCGTCGGCGCCGTCGCGCATCGTGTTGTGGACGGTCCCGCAGCCCTGCAGCAGCACGGCGGCAAACACGGCAATCAGCATTTTCATGGCGATCATTCTCCTAAAATCCCAGCATGCTCCGGATCTCGGCATAGCGCCGGTTGAGGGCATCTTCGTTCGCGCCCCCCATGTTGACGACGGCATAGCGGTAGCTGCCGAGCCATTTCATCTCGCGCGCCAGGGCCTGGCCGCGCTTCAGATAGAGCATGATCGCCGCGTCCGGAAAGCGCTGCCGCGCGCGCGCCAGCTCCGCGGGCCGCGGGTCGCGCTCCAGCGGCCGGCCGTCGAAACGGCGCGACACCAGGCTCGCGGCAACGGCGCAGCCGGTCGCGGCGCGCTGCGACTGGGGCTCGGCGCCGGTACACAGCTCAAGCAGCATGCGATGCGGGTTGACGCCGTCCACGCGCTGGTAGAGCCCGGCCAGCTGCGAGGCGAGGCGCGGATTGAGCTCGATCAGCATGATCCGGTCATCGGCGGGATTCCAGATCATCTCGATGTTGAAGAAACCGTGCCGGTAGCCCATGCCGGTGAGCAGGCGTTCGGCCAGCGCGCGCATGCGCTCCTGCACCGCGGCGGGCACGCGCGAGGGGTAGACGAAGCGCTCGAACTGGTCGGTGCCGGGGAACATCAGCGCATCGCAAAGCCCGAGAAAGGCCGCCCGGCCATCGCGCACGTAGCCGTCAACATTGACCTCCCGGCCGGCAAGCGGTGTTTCCGCGATCAGGTGATGCGCGTCGATGGTGAAATCGGTGTACAGCGGCATCAGGTCGTTGAACGGCCGGACCAGCCTGCGCATCACCAGTTCCTCGAACCACGAGAAAGTCAGGTGGCGCCGCAGTTCGGCGAAATTTTCGATGCGGCGCACCAGCACCGAGAACGTTGCGCGCACGGGCTTGACGTAGAGCGGGAACGGCAGGCCGACTTCGGACGGATCGCGCACCGTGAACGGAAAAACCGAGAAGGCGGGCACCGCCTCGGGCGCGATGCGTCGCTGCTCGATGCGCGCGTAGTACTTCTGCTGCGCCGTGACCACCACCGCTGGCGGGGTTCCCGGCAGGCCCAGCCTTTCGGCGACCCCCGCCGCGATCAGCGCGCCGAAATACTCGTTGTTGCTGAATACCCCGTCGATGCGACCGCGCCAGCGGCGCACCAGCCGCTCGACGAAGCGGCGGGCATCGAAGGTCAGCAGCTGCGCGTTGGAGGGGAAGCGGAACAGATCGAACCCCTCGTACACGAACTCATAGCCGGCGTAGTCGCCGCGCGCGAATTCCTCGCGGTCCCACTCTTTCGGAAATATGACCAGGATGCGCTTGCGTGCCACCGTTTTCAGCTCCTCACGGACCCCTCACGGACCCGCATGCGAGGTAATTCGTTCCAAGCCACCCGGACCTTACACGCAGGTTCTCCAGGCGCGACTCGACAAGTCGCCATGGCCGGTCGAGGCCGCTCAGGGTGGTCACATAGGGGCGCGCTTTGAGCAGGCGGTACAGGCGCAGCGGCAGGAGCCAGGGCGGCGGGTGCTTGATGCCGGCGATCGCGACGCGCGCCCCGGGACGCGCAAAGGAAAACACGCGTTCCAGAGCCCGGGGTGATTGCAGCACATCGTGAGTGTAGTTGAAAAGCGCCGCATCGAACGTCACCCCCGCGTCGGCTTCCTCCACCGACGCCTCGATCAGGGAGACATTGCTCCAGCCGGCGGCAGCGCAACGCGCGTGCGCTATCGCGATCATGTCCGGGCTGACTTCGATGCCGATGACCTTTCCCGCAGGTCCGACCGCCTCGCGCAGCAGCGGCAACGACAACCCCGTGCCGCAGGCGACGTCGATCACCGTCTCCCCGGGCTGGAGCGCGAGCATGCCGACCGCACGGCGCCGAAACCCCATGGTGCGTCGAGCGCTCGCGTCATACCCGGCCGCATGCAAGCGGTACTTCTCGACTGCCAGTCCAGGATCGGGCTGCATATCGTCGCGACGGGTGAAATTGCCGGGTCCCATGCCATTGATACTCCACAAACAGCCGCTCGGATGCAATCATTCCCCGTCGCCATGCGTGGATCGCGGGCCGGCCTGAACCAGCCGGCTTGACCTTCCCATGATGGGAGGGTCCAATCTGCAGACACCATGAAACAGATGACTGTCGATCCGGTCTGCGGGATGCAGGTCGATCCGGCAACGTCCAAGCACACGCTCGAGCACGACGGCGTGCGCTATGCCTTCTGCTGCGCCGGCTGCCTGAACAAGTTCAAGGCCGCGCCGGTGGGCCGTGCCGCCAAGCCGGCCGCTCCGGCCGCGGGTGCGCGCTACACCTGCCCGATGCATCCGGAGGTGTTGCGCGACGGGCCCGGCGACTGCCCGAGCTGCGGCATGGCGCTGGTGCCGGTTGCAGGTACCGGGGCGACCGACGACACCGAACTGCACGACTTGATGCGGCGCTTGTGGATCGGAACCGCGCTTTCCGCGCCGCTGGTCGTGCTCGCGATGGCGCCGATGGTCGGCATCCATGAGCTGTTCGGGTTGCAGCCGAAAGTGCGCGGCTGGATCGAGTTTGCGCTCGGCACGCCGGTCGTGCTGTGGGTCGGCTGGCCGATCCTGCGCAAGTTCTGGATGTCGCTTACCCATCGCGCACTCAACATGTACACGCTGATCGGGCTGGGCGTGGGTTTGGCCTACCTGTTCAGCCTGGCAGCAGTGCTTTTCCCCGGCCTTTTCCCGCAGGAGTTCCGCGAGCACGACGGCGCGGTGGGCACGTACTTCGAAGCTGCGGCGGTGATCGTGACCCTGGTGATCCTTGGTGACTACCTTCAATCGCGCGCAATGGGCCAGACCAGCCAGGCAATCCAGCAGTTGCTCAAGCTCGCACCCAACCTCGCCTGGCGCCTGGGCGGCGACGGTACCGAGGAACAGGTGCCGCTGGAATCCGTCGCGGTAGGCAACCGGCTGCGCGTGAAGCCGGGCGAGAAGCTGCCGGTGGATGGCACGGTGCTGGAGGGCACAAGCAGGGTGGACGAATCCATGATGACCGGCGAGCCGGTGCCGGTGGCCAAGACCGTGGGCGCAAAAGTCGTGGGCGCTACCGTGAACGGTAATGGGTCATTGGTCATCCGCGCCGAGCGCGTGGGTGCGGATACGCTGCTGTCGCGCATCGTCCACATGGTGGGCGAAGCGCAGCGCACGCGCGCGCCGATCCAGAAGCTTGCCGATGTCATCGCGGCGTACTTCGTGCAGATCGTCGTGGTCATTGCGATGGCGACCGCGCTGGCGTGGTGGTTCTTCGGTCCGGAACCGAGATTCGCGTACGCGTTCCTGAACGCCGTCGCGGTGTTGATCATTGCCTGCCCCTGTGCGGTCGGCCTCGCGACGCCGATCTCGATGACCGTCGCGATGGGGCAAGGCGCGCGCGCAGGGATACTCTTCCGCAACGCCGAGGCAATCGAGCGCATGCGCGACATCGACACCGTGGTGGTGGACAAGACCGGAACGCTGACACTCGGGCGTCCCGCGCTGACAGATTTTGTCGTCGAAGGAATCGCGGAGCACGAAGCGCTCGCTCTTATCGCAGGCGTGGAACAGCTCTCCGAGCATCCGATCGGGCTTGCCATCGTCGAGGGCGCGAAGGCCCGAGGCCTCGCACCCAAAAACGCCGGGGCGTTCGATGCGATCAATGGCCTCGGCGTGCAGGCTGATATCGACGGCAAGCGCGTGCTGGTCGGCAGCCGAATGTTTCTCGATCAGCGCGGCGTGGATACGCAGCGTTGGGAGGAGCGCGCGGAGGCCTGGCGCGCGCAGGCCAAGACGGTGGTGTTCTTTGCGGTGGATGGTGAGGCCGCCGGAATCGCCGCGGTGGCCGACCCGATCAAAGACAGCAGCCGCGACGCGATTGCGGCGCTCAGGCAATCGGGCGTGCGAATCGTGATGCTCACCGGCGATTCGCACAGTACGGCCAAAGCCGTTGCCCTGCAGCTCGGCATCGATGAAGCGCTCGCCGAAGTGCTGCCCGAAGACAAGGCGGGGCACGTGAAACGGCTCCAGGCTGAGGGGCGCAAAGTGGCGATGGCGGGCGACGGCATCAACGACGCGCCGGCGCTGGCGCAGGCCGATGTCGGCATTGCCATGGGCACCGGCACCGACGTGGCCATGGAAAGCGCCGGCGTGACGCTGATCAAGGGTGACCTGCGCGGCATTGCCCGTGCGGCAGAACTGTCGCGCGCGACCATGCGCAACATCCGGCAGAACCTCGCTTTCGCGTTCGGCTACAACGCGCTCGGCATTCCGCTGGCCGCCGGCGTGCTCTACCCGGTATTCGGCCTGCTGCTCTCGCCGATCTTCGCCGGCGCCGCCATGGCGCTGAGCTCGGTATCGGTGGTCACCAACGCGCTACGGCTCAACCGCGTCAAGTTGTAAACATGGGAAAACGTGAACTGGCGCTTGCGCATGCGGAGGCCCTGGGCCGGGGCCTGCTCGATATCGGGCGGGCCGCGAAAGCGAGCGGCGTCTCGGTGAAGATGGTCCGGCACTACGAGGCGATCGGATTGCTGGGGAAAGTCGCCCGCACCCACGCCAACTACCGCCTCTACACCGACAAGGACGTGCATACGCTGCGCTTCATCAAGCGCGCACGCACGCTTGGGTTCGCGATGCAAGACGTTCGCCAGCTGCTGGCGCTTTGGCAGAACAAATCGCGTCCAAGCGCCGCCGTGAAGAAGATCGCCGGCGGCCACATGCAGGATCTCAAAAGGCGGATCGCGGAGATGCAGTCGATGGTGGCGACGCTCGAGCACCTGACCCACAACTGCCACGGCGACAGCCGGCCTGATTGCCCGATCCTGGAAGATCTCGCCGGGCCCCAAGAGAAGGGGGCTTGACCCTCCCACCGTAGCAGAGTTGAGACTTGGCCCATAAACCGCGAGAACTGTTACTCCGTGCCGCGGTCAATGGGTGGATGCCTGTGATACGATTTTCCGCATGACCCGGTTGGCGAAAGTCATCCTGATAGTCCTGCTCGTGGCGATCCCGCTGCGCGGCATGGCGGGCGTCGTCGCGGCTTTTTGCGAGCCGGCGCATCACGGCGCCGCAGAAGCGGTCCACGCTGAATGCGACGGCTGCGAGCATGATGGCGCGCACCACGAAGCGCCTGACGAAGGCTCTGCCGCCAAGTGCAGCCACTGCGCGGCCTGCTCGGTCAGTGTCCCGCTGGTATCTGAATTCGCTCACCAGCTGCCCCTCGCGGCGGCCAGTGCGACCCCTGTTCCTTTCCTCAATCTCAGCCTTCCAGGACGCATCCCCGGACGGCTGGATCGCCCTCCTCTCACTCTCTAGTGCCCTGACAGCCTTGCGGCGCCGCTGAATCAGGCGCCGCGCTCGCACGCTCGATCGCGTGCGTCTGTTGGAGTCGAGAGAGCCATGCATAGAATGACCCTTTTCGCGCTGCTGGCGTGCTTCACCGGCAGTGCCGCCGCACAGACCGCTGCGCGGCCCGATCCCGCCGATCCCAAGGCGGCCGTTCCGGCGCGCGCGTACGAATCCGCCTTCAAGGACTACCGGCCGTACGCCGATCCAGAGGTCATGCGCTGGCGCCAGGCCAATGAGGAAATGGGCCGTCTTGGCGGCCACATGGGTCACATGGGCCACGTGCCCCGGGAAAGCGGCCCGACCGTCAAGCCGGGTGCCAAGCCCCCAGCACCCGCAGGTCATGGAGGACACAAATGAGAACCGCGATCGTGGCCTTCGCCAGCCTGCTGCTCGCCGGCTGCGCTACCTTCTCCGAGGACGGCGGTTTCGGCACGGTGCAGCGCACCGTAAAGGAGCGGACCGGCCAGGAAGCCAGGTGGGTGCGGACCGACGATGAAGCGAACGCGGTACGCGTAAGGACGCGCGAGATTCTTGCCCAGCCTCTCAGCGCGGACGACGCAGTGCAGCTTGCGCTTCTGAACAACCGGGGACTGCAGGCCACCTACGCGGAGCTCGGCATCACGGAGGCCGATCTGGTCCAGGCCGGCCGCGGGCCGAACCTGCGGCTGCACTGGTTGCGGACCAAATTTGGCAACGATGTCACGAAAGTCGAGGAGAGTTTCAGCTTCGACCTGCTCGGCGTCCTGCTGATGCCGCTGCGCCAGAAGATGGAGGCGCGGCGCTTCGAGCGCGTCCAGGCCGAGGTGACGGCCGAAGTGATCCGGGTCGCGTCGGACACCCGCAAGGCCTGGGTACAAGCCGTCGCGGCGGCCGAAGCCGAGCGCTACATGGGGCAGGTGAAGGATGCCGCAGACGCGGGCGCCGAGCTCGCGCGCCGGATGGCCGCCGTGGGCAACTGGTCGAAGCTGAACCAGATGCGCGAGCAGGCGTTCTACGCGGACGCCGCGGCACAGCTGGCGCGCGCGAGGAACGAAGCCCATGCCGCGCGCGAGCGGCTCGTTCGACTGACCGGGCTGTGGGGCGGGGACCTCGAATTCAGGCTGCCAGAGCGGTTGCCGGATCTTCCGGGGGCGCTGCGCGACGGGGGCGAGCTGGAAGCCCGCGCCATGGAGCAGCGGCTGGATGTCAGGGCGGCGAAGCGTGAAGCCGAATGGGTTGCCGAATCGCTTGGCCTTGCCAAGGCGACACGGTTCATCAATGCCCTCGAGTTGGGCCGTGCGCGCACCAAAGAGGGCCATGAGGGGTTTTCCTATGGCTACGTGGTGGGTGTCGAGATACCGATCTTCGACTGGGGCACGGCGCGGGTGGCCCGCGCCGAGGCAACCTACATGCAGGCCGCGCATCGCATCGCCCAGGTCGCGATCGACGCCCGCTCGGAGGTGCGCGAGCAGTACGGCGCCTATCGAACCGCATTCGATCTCGCACGCCACTACCGCGACGAGGTGGTGCCATTGCGAAAGCGCATCTCCGAGGAAATGCTGCTGCGCTACAACGGCATGCTGGCAAGCGTTTTCGAGTTGCTCGCCGATTCGCGGGAGCAGGTCGCCGCGGTGAATTCGTATCTGGGCGCCTTGCGGGAGTTCTGGATCGCCGATGCCGAGCTCCAGGCAAGCCTTTCGGGGCGCGCCGGCGGCGGCACGGCCGCCAAGGGCGCCGACATGCCCTCGCCCGCCATGGGCGGCCGCGGCCATTGAACAGGGACAACGACATGACGACACGCAGGAATTTCCTCAAGACCGCCGGCGC
Source organism: uncultured Bordetella sp. (assembly GCA_964616875.1). Lineage (GTDB taxonomy): Bacteria > Pseudomonadota > Gammaproteobacteria > Burkholderiales > SG8-39 > RBG-16-66-20. Next base: position 42,572 of record CAZTSJ010000113.1, read on the forward strand.
GGCAATGCTCGGCGCGGCGGCGGTAAGCCGCGCCGCCCAGGGCGCCGTGCCCGAAGCACCGAGCATGGACAAAGCCTCGACGCAACCGCCGCTCGCGCCGGCCAGCGGGCGCCCCTACAACCCGGTGGTGACCCTGAATGGCTGGACCCTGCCGTGGCGCATGAAGGATGGCGTCAAGGAGTTTCACCTCGTCGCCGAACCGGTGGTGCGCGAGATTGCGCCGGGGATGAAAGCGCATCTCTGGGGCTACAACGGGCAATCGCCCGGGCCGACGATCGAGGTGGTGGAGGGCGACAAAGTGCGCCTCTTCGTCACCAACAAGCTGCCCGAGCACACCACCATCCACTGGCACGGGCAACGGCTGCCCAACGGCATGGACGGCGTGGGCGGCTTGAACCAGCCGCAGATTCCGGTGGGCAAGACCTACGTGTACGAGTTCACGGCCAAGCGGCCGGGCACGTTCATGTATCACCCGCATGCCGACGAGATGACGCAGATGGCGATGGGCATGATGGGCTTCTGGGTCACGCACCCGAAGAATCCCGGCGCCATGCGCGTGGACCGCGATTTTGTATTCCTGCTCAACGCCTACGACATCGATCCCGGCAGCCGCACTCCGAAGGTCAACACCATGCTCGACTTCAACCTGTGGACCTGGAACTCGCGCGCCTTCCCGGGCATCGACCCGCTGGTCTGCCGCCTGGGCGACAAGGTGCGCATCCGCATCGGCAACCTGACGATGACCAACCACCCGATCCACCTTCACGGCCACGAGTTCGTCGTGACCGGCACCGATGGTGGCCCGACTCCGCCGGGATCGCGTTGGCCGGAGGTGACCACCGACGTTGCGGTCGGCCAGATGCGCGCCATCGAGTTCGACGCCACTGAGCCCGGCGACTGGGCGTTCCATTGCCACAAGTCGCACCACACCATGAATCCCATGGGCCATGAGGTGCCGAACATGATCGGCGTCGACCATCGCGGCGTCGCCGAGAAAATCATCCGCCTGGTGCCCGAGTACATGGTGATGGGCGAGCGCGGCATGGCCGACATGGGCGAGATGGAAATGCAAATTCCCGACAACACCTTGCCGATGATGACGGGCACCGGCCCCTTCGGTGCGATCGAGATGGGCGGCATGTTCACCACCGTGAAGATCCGGCAGGGACTTGCGCGAAACGACTACAAGGATCCGGGCTGGTACAAGCACCCGGCGGGCACCGTCGCCTACGAATGGACCGGTGCCGCGCCGCTCGCTGAGCGCAAAGCGCTGATCGCCGCGCAACCCGGACCGACGCTCAAGATTCGCAAGCCGGCCGGGCATGGCAAGCACTGAATTTCCACGACCAATCAGCAATAGCAGAGGAGGAAACAATGATTCGCACGCTTCTTGCAACCGCAGTGTCGATCGCGCTCATTTCAGGCCAGGTACTCGCGCATGACGACATACCGGCCAAACCCAAACCCAAGCCGGAAGCGGCGAAGGACGGCAAGGACCACAAGAAGGACGAGCACAAGGGAAAAGACCATGACAAGAAACACTGAGTCGCAACGCCTGTTCGGGCTGTTCGCGTTCGCGGCATGCGTGGGGTTTTCTCTTCCGGCCTATTCGCATGGCGACGCCAAGCAAGACAAAAAGGCCGCCAAGCCGATCTCGACGGAGGAGAAAGTGTTCGGGCGCGAAGGCGACCCCCAAAAAGCAGTGCGCACCGTGAGAGTCGACATGAGCGACAAGCTTCGCTTCACGCCCGACAGCCTGTCCGTCAAGCGGGGTGAAACCGTGAAGTTCGTCGTGAAAAACAGCGGCAAGCTCATGCACGAGATGGTGCTCGGCACGTTGCAGGAGCTGAAGGAGCACGCCGCGATGATGCTCAAGCATCCGACGATGGAACACGACGAGCCGTATATGGCGCACGTCGCCCCCGGCAAGACCGAGACCATGGCGTGGCAGTTCACCAAGGCGGGCGAGTTCTACTTCGGCTGTCTCGTTCCCGGTCATTTCGAGGGCGGTATGGTGGGAAGAATCATAGTCAAATGAGGAGCAACACATGAAACGCATTGCAGCAGTTCTATTAACAACTCTCGCCGCCGGCCTTGCCTGCGCGCAGGCGACTGAAATGACGGAAGGCGAAATCCGCAAGGTGGACAAAGACGCGAAGAAGATCACCATCAAGCACGCGCCGATGCCAAGCCTCGATATGCCCGCGATGACGATGGTGTTCCAGGTCAAGGAACCAGCCATGCTCGAGCAGGTGAAAGCGGGCGACAAGGTGAAATTCGAAGCGCAAAAGCTCGGCGGTGCGTTCACCGTGACGAAGATCGAGGTGGCGAAATGACGCGCGGCCTTGCAGTGGTTCTGGCGTTTGCCGCGGCATCGGCGATAGCGCAGCACCAGCCCTACGCCGGGCAGCATGATCGGGAGATCAAGGCATTCTCGCCCGAGGAAGTGAAGCAGTACCTTTCGGGCGCCGGCATGGGCTATGCGAAACCGGCCGAGCTGAACCGCTTTCCCGGTCCGATGCACGTGCTGGAACTGGCGGACAAACTGAGTCTCACGCCCGCGCAGCGCGTGCG
>CAZTSJ010000114.1:0-12240 GCA_964616875.1 uncultured Bordetella sp.
TGTGCTCGTCGGGCATCAACATCATGACGATGTCGGCGCTTTTCACCGCGGCGCCGATTTCGGCGACCTTGAGGCCGGCCTTCTTCGCCTTGTCCCAGGACGGGCCGCTCTTGCGCAGGCCGACGGTGACCTTCATGCCCGAATCGTGCAGGTTCAGCGCATGCGCGTGCCCCTGCGAGCCGTAGCCAAGGATGGTGACTTTCTTGCCCTTGATGAGCGAAAGATCTGCGTCTTTGTCGTAATAGACCTTCATGATTGCCCTCAGACTCTAAGAATTCGATTGCCGCGGCCGATGCCGCAGGCGCCGGTGCGCACCGTTTCCAGGATCGCGCTCTGGTCGAGCGCCTGGATGAACGCGTCGAGCTTCGCACCGTCGCCGGTGAGCTCGATGGTGTAGGTGTTGTCCGATACGTCGATGACCCGGCCGCGGAAGATGTCGGCCATGCGCTTGACGTCCTCGCGCTCCTTGGGGCCCGCGCGCAGCTTGATGAGCATGAGCTCGCGCTCCATGTGCTCGGCCTCGGACAGGTCCACGACCTTGACCACCTCGACCAGCTTGTTCAGCTGCTTGGTGATTTTCTCGATCACCTCGTCCGATCCCTTGGTGACCACGGTCAGGCGCGACATCGATGCGTCCTCGGTCGGCGCCACGGTGAGCGACTCGATGTTGTAGCCGCGCGCCGAGAACATGTTCGAGATGCGCGACAGTGCCCCGGCCTCGTTTTCGACCAAAATCGAGATGATGTGTCGCATATGAAGGCGGCGCGGACCTGCGGCCGCTTATAGATCCTCGGAGAGGATCATTTCCGTGATCCCCTTGCCGCCGGGAATCATCGGGTAGACGTTTTCCGTCTGGTCGGTGATGAAATCGAGGAACACCAGGTCGTTCTTGCGCTTGAAGGTCTCGCGCAGCGCCGGCTCGACGTCGGCCGGCTTGTCGATGAGCAGGCCCGAGTGGCCGTAGCCCTCGGCGAGCTTGACGAAATCGGGCAGCGCATCCATGTAGGATTCCGCATACCGATTGCCGTGGAAGAACTGCTGCCACTGGCGCACCATGCCCATGTACTTGTTGTTGAGGTTGATGATCTTGATCGGCAGGCGGTACTGCTTGCAGGTCGAGAGCTCCTGCAGGCACATCTGGATCGAGGACTCGCCGGTGACGCAGGCCACCGTGGCGCCCGGATTCGCCATCATCGCGCCCATCGCCGCGGGCAGGCCGAAGCCCATGGTGCCCAGGCCGCCGGAATTGATCCAACGCCGCGGCTGCTCGAACTTGTAGAACTGCGCCGCCCACATCTGGTGCTGGCCGACGTCCGAAGTGATGAACGCATCGCCGCCCGTCACCTCATAGAGCTTCTCGAGCACGTACTGCGGCTTGATCACCTTCGAAGCGCGGTCGTACTTGAGGCAGTCCTTGCCGCGCCATTCCTCGATCTGCGTCCACCAGGCTTTAATGTCTGCTATTTTGGATTTTTCAAATAAAACCAAAAAATCATCCAGGACATCCGGAATATTGCCGACGATCGGCACGTCCACCTTGACGCGCTTGGAAATCGAGGACGGATCGATGTCGATGTGGATGATCTTGCGCGGATCCTGCGCGAAGTGCGCCGGGTTGCCGATGACGCGGTCGTCGAAGCGCGCGCCGATCGCGAGCAGCACGTCGCAGTGCTGCATCGCCATGTTCGCCTCGTAGGTGCCGTGCATGCCGAGCATGCCGAGGAACTGCGCATCGGTGCCCGAATAACCGCCCAGGCCCATGAGCGTATTGGTGATCGGAAAACCGCTGCGCTTCACCAACTCCTTCAGCTTCGGCGCCGCATTCGAAAGCACGATGCCGCCGCCGGTATAGATCATCGGGCGCTTCGCCTCCTGCAGCAGCTGCACCGCCTTCTTGATCTGGCCCGCGTGCCCCTTCTTCACCGGGTTGTACGAGCGCATCGACACCGACTCGGGATAATGGAACTCGGTCTTGTGCGTGGTGACGTCCTTGGGGATGTCCACCAGCACCGGCCCGGGGCGCCCCGTGGTCGCGATGTGGAACGCCTTCTTGAGCGTCATGGCGAGGTCCTTGACGTCCCTCACCAGGAAATTGTGCTTCACGCAGGGACGCGTGATGCCGATCGCATCGCACTCCTGGAACGCGTCCTCGCCGATGGCATGAGTGGGCACCTGGCCGCTCAGGATGACCATCGGGATCGAATCCATGTACGCGGTCGCGATCCCGGTCACCGCGTTGGTCAGGCCGGGACCGGAGGTCACGAGGCACACGCCGACCTTGTGCGAGGAACGCGAGTAGCCGTCGGCCGCATGCGCCGCGCCCTGCTCGTGGCGCACCAGGACATGGCGCACTTTGTCCTGCTTGAACAGCTCGTCGTAGATCCACAGCACCGCGCCGCCGGGATAGCCGAATACGACCTCGACGCCCTCGGCCTGCAGACAGCGTATGACGATCTCTGCGCCGGTGATCTCTGCGGTCTTGACCCGATCCATGACGATAATGCCCTGAAGTGCGGAAAAGCATTCAAGATTAACGGCTTGCTGCATTGCGGTCAAGCCAGCCGCAGTCAATTGGCAGCGGCGGTTTGATACCATCGTCCGCAGAGCCGGGAACACCGGTCGAGGGGAGAGAAACTGGCATCGCGCAGTGAGTTGTCGGCGTTCCTCGCGGGCGTCGAACGGCGCGCCTTCAAGCAGGCAGTGTTCGCCGTGCGCGAAACCGAGGCGGCGCTCGATGTTGTGCAGGACGCGATGATGCGGCTCTCCGAGCGCTACGGCGACCGCGCGCCGGAGGAACTGCCGCCGCTGTTCCAGCGCATCCTGCAGAACGCGATCCGCGACTGGTTCCGGCGGCAGAAGGTTCGCTCGCTGTGGGTGACCCTGTTTTCCTCCCTTGCGCCCGGGCGTGGCGAGGAGGACGATCAGGACCCGCTGGAGAATTTGCAGGCCGCCGGCGACGCCAACCGGGAGGAGCAGCCGTCAGAGCGCCTCGAACGCTCGCAAGTTATTGAAATTATTGAAAAAGAGATATCCAAACTACCCGCGCGTCAACGCGAGGCTTTCATCATGCGTTACTGGGAGGAGCTGGACGTCGCGGAGACCGCCAAGGCCATGGGTTGCTCGGAGGGCAGCGTAAAGACACATTGCTCCCGGGCGACACACGCTTTGGCCATCGCGCTGCGCGCAAAGGGCGTAACCCTCTGAACGACGTCCCGGAGATATAGAACATGAACGAAATCAAATTCGCCAACAAAATCCGCCAGGCGCTGAACGAAGGCGCGCGGCTGGACGGGGAATCCGGCGCCCACATCGTCGCGCGGCTGCGCGCGGCGCGCGAGCAGGCCCTCGCCGTGCGCAAGCCGGAGCGCGCGCCGGCGCTTGCCTGGGCGCGCAGCACGGCCGCCGACGTGATCGGCGGTTTCGGCGGCCTTGGCGGTTTTTCGGTCCGGCTGCTGTTGCCGGCCGCGCTGCTGGTGGCCGGCCTGATCGCGATCTACAGCACGCAGCAGGCGCAGCGCGCGGCCGATATCGAGGAGCTGGACGCGCAGCTGCTGACCGACGACCTGCCGATCGACGCCTACCTCGACCGGGGTTTCGAGACGTGGCTCAAGAAAGTATCGTCCAACTGATGCGCAGGATCGTTGCCGCGCTGCTGCTTTGCGCGCTTGCCGCGCCCTGCGCCATCGCCGCGCCCAAGGACCGGGGTCCGCAGTGGGCCGCGCTTACGGCCGACCAGCAGCAGGCGCTCTCGCCCCTCGCCGGCGGGTGGAACAAGCTCAGCCTGCCGCACAAGACCAAGTGGCTCGGCATCGCCAAGCGCTATCCGGCGATGAAAACCGAGGAACAGAAGCGGGTTCAGACGCGCATGCAGAACTGGGCCAAGCTCACCCCCCAGCAGCGCGACCAGGCACGCGAGCAGTACCGCAACATCGCCAAGGTCGCGCCCGACCGGCGGGTTGAACTGCGCAAGTACTGGGCGGACTACCAGGCGCTGCCGCCGCACGAAAAACGCATGTTCGACGTGCCGCCGAGCTACCTGCCGCCTGCCGAGCGCCGCCAGCGCGCCTCCCGCGCGAAGCCGAAACCAAGCCCCCGGTACGTCCTGCCCGACGCGCTGTGAGCGCGGGGCCGGCGCCCTTGCCGCGCGCCACCGACGCCGCCCCGGGCATCACCCGGCGCCTCGCCAGCATGCTCTACGAGTCGATCCTGCTGTTTGCAGTCGCCTTCCTCGGTACCTGGCTATTCCAGTTCGCCGCCGGCACCTTCCACATCGACGGCTGGCGCATGCACCTGCTGCAGGTTTTCCTGCTGGCGCTGTTCGCGGCGTATTTTCTCTGGTGCTGGTTGCGCGGCGGGCAGACGCTGGCGATGAAAACCTGGCGCATCCGGCTGGTGGCGAAGGACGGCCACGCGCGCCTCGCGCCGAAAGCCGCGCTGTTGCGCTTCCTCTGCGCCCTGCTGCTGGTGCCCACGCTGATCGGGATCGCCTGGGCGTACGTCGATCGCGACCGGCAGTTCCTGCACGACCGCCTCGCCGGCAGCCTGCTGATTCCCGTACCCTAGCCAGGTCCTAGCCCCGCATCCGCGCCCAGATCGGGCGCAGGCGCTCGATCCATAGCATCATCAGGATCGCGGTGGCGAGGAACAGCAGGCTCGGCAGCGCGGCCGCCGTCACCGGCGGCCACTGCTGGAGCAGCCCCACGTGCGAGAACAGGCTGTTCAGCATGTGGAAGAAAATTCCCAGCATGATGCCCAGAAACACCTTGAAGCCGACCATGCCCGAGCGCGCGTGCATGTAGGCGAAGGGCAGCGCGAGCGCCATCATCACCAGCGTCGCGAGCGGGTAGAAGAGCTTTTTCCACAATGCGATCTCGTAGCGCTCGGTCTTCTGCCGGTTGCCCGCCAGGTGCTGCAGGTACTTGTAGAGCTTCCAGGCCGACATGCGCTCGGGCACCACGATCAGCACGTTGAGCAGATCCGGATTCACCGCCGAGCGCCATTCGGCCTCGGCAAAGCGCGCTGTCGCCGGTCCCGAGGCGCCAAACTTCGTCAGTGATACGTCCTGCAGCCGCCAACTGCCGGCGCCGGCATATACGGCGCGCGCCGCCTCGGTCACCTGGCGCAGGCGATAAGCGGCGTCGAATTCGTAGATGCGCACGCCGCCGAGCAGGTTCGCCTCGCGCGCCTCGCGCACGTTGATGAACGAGCGCGCGTCCTTGAACCAGAGCCCGGAATTCAGGCCGCCGCCGATCAGCGACTGCATCGCCTGCATCCGCACCTTCTGCGCCGCCTCCTCGGTGACGGGTGAGATCCACTCGCCGATGACGAAAGTGGCGACCACGAAGGCTAGCCCGATCTTGGCGAGCACCGCGCCGGCGCGGGCCGGCGACAGGCCGGCGGCGCGCATCACCGTGTATTCCGAGTTGCTCGACAGGTGCGCCAGCACATAGAGCGTGCCGATCAGGACCACGACCGGGAACAGCTCATAGGCGTGCCCGGGGATCCAGAGTGCGACCACAGAGAAAATGTCGCGCAGCTGGTAGTCGCCGTTGCCGAGGTCGCGCAATTCCGCGATCAGGTCAAAAAAGGCGAACAGGGCGAGAAATCCGAGCAGCACGAAGCCCACTGCGCCGTAGATCTGGCGCGCCAGGTAGCGCTCGAGCGTCGGGATGCGGCTCAACGGCTTCTCATCGAGCCTGCGCCGAACGGCGCCACGGCAGCTGGAACAGCGACATGCGCTGCGCGAACAGCACCAGCAGCACCAGCACCATAAGGGCATGCACCAGCCACCAGCCGCTGGCAAACGCGAGCTTGCCCTGCGCGATCCGCGCCTGGGTCACCGAGAGCAGGTTCGAATACACCATGTAGGTGAGCAGCGCGAACACCAGGTTGACCGAGCGACCGGCGCGCGGATTGACGAAGCTCATCGGGATCGCGAGCAGCGCCAGGATCAGGGCCGAGAGCGGCAGGCTGATGCGCCACTGCAGCTCGCCGAGGTTGGTGCGCGTGGGGTTCTCGATCAGCCCGAGCGTCGAGGTGCTCTTGTGCGTCGCCACGGGCTCGTCGCCTTCCTTGGTCTGCACGCGCGTGGCGTAGCGGTCGAACTCCATGAGGCGGAAATCGGCCTCGCCCGGGGTGCCTTCGTAGCGCCGGCCCGCGAGCAGCACGAGGAAGCGGTCGCCGTTGGGCGCGGTTTCGGTGAAGCCCCGCTCGCTCATCATCACGCCGGTGCGGCGGTGCTGGATCGAATTCACGAACACGTTCTGCACCGAGCTCTTGTCGCCGGCGATGGATTCGACGAAGAACACGCGCTCCTTGCTGCGCGATTCGCCGAAAGCGCCCGGCTCGACGCGCGAAATGTCGTCGCGCGCGTCGACGCGGCCGCGGTAATGCTCGCTTTTCTCCGCCGCCCAGGGCGAGATGAAAAACGACAGCGCCGCAATCAGCAACACCAGCGGCACGGCGAACATGAGCACCGGCCGGATCCAGGCCGCGAGCGACAGGCCGGAGTTGAACCAGATCACCATCTCGGAATCGCGCCAGCTGCGGTTGAGCGCCAGCAGCACGGTGATGAACAGCGTGAGCGAGAGCAGCACCGGCAGCAGGTTGAGCGCCGAGAAACCGAGAAAGGCGATCACCGCGTCGGAGGGAATCTTGCCGCCGGCGGCCTGCCCGAGCAGCCGGATCAGGCGCATCGTGAGCGCGATGAGGAACAGCGAAAGGAAAACTGCGGTGGCTAAATTGGCGAACTCCCGCAGCAGCGTGCGGAGGAAGATCATGCGATACTTGCAGTGAAAATCATAGGAGAATCAAGTGGAATTTAACATACGCGCATTGGCGCCCGAGAACGCGAAGACCGGCTGCCTGGTGCTTGCCGTGTTGGGGGGAGAAACGCTCTCGCGTTCGGCGCAAGCCGCCGACCGGGCCGCCAGAGGCACGTTGCGCCGTGCTCTTGCCGGTGGAGATCTAGGCGAAAAGACGGGCTCTACGATGCTGCTTCGGGCCGTTGCTGGCCTTGCTGCGGAGCGCGTGCTGCTGGTCAGACTCGGTGAGCGCGGCAAGTACGACGTCACGGCGTTCCGTGATGCGGTGCGCGGCGCTACCACGGCCCTGAAAAGCCTGGGCGCGAGAGACGCGGTGCTTCCGGTGACGGATTTCGTGGTGAGCGGCCGGGGCCTGCCCTGGACCGTGCGCAGTACGGTGCTCGGCCTGCGCGAGGGGTTCTACCGCTTCGATCAGCTCAAAACGCAGCAGAAACCCGCCGCCCCTGCGCTTGTCGCGGTGACGCTGGCGATTGCCGGCGCCCCGGTGACGCTGCAGGCCCAGGCGGCGCTCAAGGAGGCAGTCGCCACGGCCGACGGCGCCGATTTTGCGCGCACGCTGGGCAACCTGCCGCCCAATATATGCACCCCGTCCTACCTTGCCGACGCAGCGAGGAAACTCGCGAAGCAGTTCAAGCTCGGCATCGAAGTGCTCGAGCGGCGTGACATGGAAAAGCTCGGCATGGGAGCCCTGCTCGCCGTGACGCGCGGCTCGCACCAGCCCCCGAAGCTGATCGTGCTGCGCTACCGCGGCGCGGCGAAGAAGAAAAAGCCGCTGGTGCTGGTGGGCAAGGGCATCACGTTCGATACCGGCGGCATTTCGCTCAAGCCCGCGGGCGAGATGGACGAAATGAAGTTCGACATGTCAGGCGCGGGCAGCGTCATGGGCGCGATCCGCGCCCTGGCAGGCATGCGCGCGCCGGTCAACGTCATCGGCGTCGTCCCGACCTGCGAGAACATGCCCGGCGGTGCGGCCACCCGGCCAGGCGACGTGGTCACGACGCTGTCCGGGCAAACGGTGGAAATCCTCAACACCGACGCCGAAGGCCGCTTGATCCTGTGCGACGCCCTTACCTATGCCGCGCGCTTCGATCCGGAGTCCGTGGTCGATATCGCCACGCTCACCGGCGCCTGCGTGATTGCGCTCGGCCACGTCGCGACGGGCCTGTTCGCCAACGACCAGAAGCTCGCCGACGAAATCCTCGCCGCGGGCGACGACGCCTGGGACCGGGTCTGGCAGATGCCGCTGTGGGAGGACTACCAGGAGCAGCTGCGCTCGAACTTCGCCGACATGGCGAATATCGGCGGCCGCCCGGCGGGCAGCGTCACGGCTGCCTGCTACCTCGCACGCTTCACGCGCAAGATGCGCTGGGCGCACCTCGATATCGCCGGCACCGCCTGGCGCAGCGGGCGGGACAAAGGCTCGACGGGGCGGCCGGTGCCGCTGCTCGTCCGCCTGGCGCTGCGCAAGGCGGGCCGAGGGAGTTGAGCCGGGCTTGACCTCCATCGACTTCTATTTCAATGCGGGCGACCGGTTGGGCGTGGCCTGCCGGCTTGCGGGCAAGGCATTGCTGCAGAAAAAGCGCGTGCTGATCTACGCGCCACAGCCGGAACTGGCGCAGAAGATAGACCGGTTGCTGTGGACCTCGCAGTCGGTTTCGTTCATTGCGCATTGCTACCTGCATGATCCCCTGGCGGCCGAAACGCCGGTCCTGATCGCCGCGGGCGACGAGATCGTGCCCGCGGCCGCGGCCTGCGACGTGCTGCTCAACCTCGCCGACGCATGCCCGCCTTTCTTCGAACGCCACGAACGCCTGCTCGAAATCGTCGCGCAGGATGACGCGGGCAGGAGCGCCGGCCGCGCACGCTATGCGTTCTATCGCGACCGGGGTTACGCCATCCGCAATCACGACCTGGCGGGCGAGGCACGCGTATGAGCGAAAAGGCGCTCGACGGTCGCGACCCCAACCGGCTTATCGAGCGCGTCGACGCGCTCATCAAGCGGCAGCAGGAGGATTCGCGGCGCGCTGTGGAAGAAGTGCCGCTGCTCACCGAGATCGTCGAGCACGAGGCCGCAGCGGCGCCCACAGGAGCGCTGCCGGGCGAAAAGACGCTGGCGGCCGACATCGAGCGCGTGCTGGTGGTGCGGCTCGTGCCGGAGTTGAACAAGCAGATCGCCGGCCTGCGCACCGAGCTGGAGAAGGAGTTGCGCCGCTCGGTGCGCGAAGCAGTCGAGCACGCGCTCGCGACGCGCAAGGCAAATCCGGACAAGTCATAGCATGGCGCTCGATAAAAGCTTCGATCCGCACGCGGTCGAGAGCCGCTGGTACGCGCACTGGGAATCGCGCGGCTGGTTCGGCGTGAGGGAAAATGCGTCGCGGCAGGGCTCCCCCGGGCAGGACGGCGCAGGAGCGCCGTTTTGCATCCAGCTGCCGCCGCCCAACGTCACGGGCACGCTGCATATGGGGCATGCGTTCCAGCAGACGCTCATGGACGCGCTCATCCGCTATCACCGCATGCGCGGCGACAACACCTACTGGGTGGCGGGCACCGACCACGCCGGCATCGCCACCCAGATCGTGGTCGAGCGCCAGCTGCAGGAAGAAGGCAAAACGCGCCATGACCTGGGCCGCGAAGCCTTCGTGAAGCGCGCCTGGGAATGGAAGGAAAAATCCGGCTCGATCATAACAACGCAGATGCGCCGGCTGGGGACCTCCTGCGACTGGTCGCACGAGTACTTCACGATGGACCCGAAGATGTCGAAGGCGGTCATCGAGGTGTTCGTCCGTCTGCACGAAGAAGGCCTCATTTACCGCGGCAAGCGCCTGGTGAACTGGGACCCGGTGCTCGGCACCGCGGTCTCCGACCTCGAGGTGGACAGCGAGGAAACCGTCGGCACGATGTGGCAGATCCTCTACCCCTTCCCCGAGGGACCACAGCCTTCGCGCGACAAGCAGGGCAATCCGGTCTCGCTGCGCGGCATGACCATTGCCACGACGCGGCCGGAAACGATGCTCGCCGACGGCGCAGTCGCCGTGCATCCCGAGGACGATCGCTACCGGCACCTGATCGGCAAGCGGGTCGAGCTGCCGCTGTGCGACCGCACCATTCCGATCGTGGCCGATACCATGGTCGAACGCGACTTCGGCACCGGCTGCGTCAAGATCACCGGCGCGCACGATTTCAACGACTACGGCGCCGCGCTGCGCCACAACCTGCCGCTGATCGTGATCTTCACGCTCGACGCGAAGATCAATGAAAACGGCCCGCAGCAGTTCCAGGGCATGGATCGCTACGCCGCGCGCAAGGCCGTGGTCGCCGAGCTCGAGCGCGGCCGCTACCTCGTCAACGCCGAGAAACACAAGATGGTGCTGCCGATATCCGGGCGCACCGGCGTGGTCGTCGAGCCGATGCTCACCGACCAGTGGTTCCTGAAGATGGACGCCTGGGCGAAATCCGGCCTGGACGCGGTCGCCAGCGGCAAGGTGAAGTTCTTCCCCGAACACTGGTCGAGTACCTACAACCACTGGCTGGAGAACATCCAGGACTGGTGCATCTCGCGCCAGTTGTGGTGGGGCCACCAGATTCCCGCCTGGTATGACGAGCAGGGAAATGTCTACGTGGGGAGATCAGAAGCTGAGGTAATTGAGCGATACAAAATAAAATCCAAACTGGCCCGGGACCCCGACGTCCTCGACACCTGGTTCTCGTCGCAACTGGTGCCGTTCTCCTCGCTCGGCTGGCCGGAGAAAACGAAGGACCTGGACAGGTTCCTGCCATCCTCGGTGCTGGTGACCGGCTTCGACATCATTTTCTTCTGGGTCGCGCGCATGATCATGGCGAGCCTGCACTTCACCGGCAAGGTGCCCTTCCATCACGTCTATATCAACGCCATCGTGCGCGACGCCGAGGGGCAGAAAATGTCGAAGTCGAAGGGCAACACCCTCGACCCGATCGACCTGATCGACGGCATCGATTTCGATTCTCTGCTCAGAAAGTCCACGGCCGGACTGCTGAAGGCGGATCACAAGAGCAAGATCGAGAAATACGTCAAGGGCCACTTCCCGAACGGCATCCCGTCCTTCGGCGCCGACGCGCTGCGCTTCACCTTCGCCTCGCTGGCGAATTTCTCGCGCACCCTGAATTTCGACCTCGGCCGCTGCGAGGGCTACCGCACTTTCTGCAACAAACTCTGGAACGCGACGCGTTTCGTGCTCATGAACACCGAGGGCAAGGACTGCGGCACGGACGAATCAATGCCGGTCGAGCTTTCGACGTGGGACAAGTGGATCATCAGCACCCTGCAGCGCACCGAGGCGGAAGTCGAGACGGGTTTCGCCGACTATCGCTTCGACAATGTCGCGGGTGCAATCTACCGCTTCGTCTGGGACGAGTATTGCGACTGGTATCTGGAGATTGCCAAGGACCAGCTCGCGAAAGGCAATGAGGCGCAGCAACGCGGCACCCGTCGCACGCTGGTGCGCGTCCTGGAGACCGTGCTGCGCCTCGCGCACCCCGTCATCCCGTTCATCACCGAGGAGCTGTGGCAGGACATTGCCCCGCTCGCCGGGAAGAAGGGCGAGACCGTAATGCTCGCGCCCTATCCGAAGAGCCAGCCAGAGAAGATCGACGAGGTAGCAGAGCGTCAGATAGGGACCGAAAAGGAAATCATTACTGCGCTGCGGAATTTGCGCAGTGAAATGAAAATCTCCCCGGCGGCGCGGATTCCGGCAATCAGTACGAGTCCGCATCCATTGCCGAACATTTCTTCCATCATCGCATTGGCCAAGCTGTCGGAATTGAAGTACGTGAGCGAGGAAGAACTCAATAACACCGATGCGCCGCTCAAGATAGTCTATGAAACGAAGCTGAAGCTAAAAATAGAGATTGATGTGGCTGCAGAACACGCGCGCCTCGCGAAGGAAGTCGCGCGCCTCAATGGGGAAGTATCGAAAGCGAAGGCGAAACTCTCGAACGCCTCTTTTGTGGACCGCGCGCCAGCCAAGGTGGTGGAGCAGGAACGGGCCCGGCTGGCGGAATTCGAGTCGACGCTCGCGAAACTACGCGAGCAATTGAAGAAGTTCGCCGGGAAGGACTAGTACCTCCCGGGCCAGTAGTTCGGGTTGTCGAGGAACGGCGGCCTGCGGCCGACAAGGTTTTCCAGCATCGCCAGTTCCGCGTCGCTGTGGTTTAGCACCGGCGCTCCCATGAGCATCTGCGGCGCCCCCGCCCCCATCACGTAGCGCGGCTGTTCGTGGTGCAGCGTGTGCACGGTCTCCCGAGCCGCGGGATCGGCAGCGGGAATGATCTCCGCCGATCCGTAGCAAGTGCAAACATAGGTACGCGACTCCTCGGCTTCCAGGTACACCGCGGTACCGCGTATGCCGATGGTCGCGGTGGGCGTCGTCAGGGTTCTGGC
>CAZTSJ010000115.1:0-8347 GCA_964616875.1 uncultured Bordetella sp.
CTCAACGACGCGCTCCACGAATTTGTCGTGAATCGACGCCTCCACCAGCAGCCGCGAACTCGCGTTGCACCGCTGGCCGTTGAGGCTGAAGATCATGAAGCACACGGCATCGACGGCCCTGTCGAGGTCGGCATCGGCAAACACGATCACGGGGCTCTTGCCCCCCAGTTCGAAGTGCACACGCTTCAGGCTGGCCGCGCCCTGGGCCATGATCCGCGAACCGGTTTCGGTCCCGCCAACGAAGCCGATGGCGCGAATGGCGGGATCCTCCGTGAGGGCCCTGCCGGCTTCCTCGCCCGTGCCATGCACGACGTTCAGGACGCCGGCCGGCAGACCGGACTGCACGGCGATCTGTGCCAGGAAGGAGGCGTTCAAGGGACTCCACTCCGCCGGCTTGTGCACGACCGTGCAGCCGGCGGCAAGCGCGGGCGCGATCTTCCACGTGGACAGCATGAACGGCATGTTCCAGGGCGTGATCACGCCCACCGGTCCGATCGGCTCCCGCAGCGTGTAGTTGGTATGGGTGGCCGTTGAAAAGGAATGGCCGTCGGAGGCCTGGGGCGCGCGATCGGCGAAGAAACGGAAATTCTCCGCGCCGCGCGTTGCGGTTTTCGCAGTGAAATGAAGCGGCTGCCCGGTGTCGGCGGTTTCGATCAATGAGATCGCCTCCGCCTCCGCTTCGATGCGGTCGGCGATGGTGTGCAGCAGGTCCCGGCGCTGGGCGCCGCTCCAGCTTCGCCAGGACTCAAACGCCGCAGCCGCGGCGGCGCTTGCACGGCGCACGTCGGCCGCCGTTCCGAGCGCTGTCTGGTTGAGCGTCTTGCCGTCCAGCGGCGAAAAATTTCGGAAAGTCCTGCCCTCGATCCCCGGCTGCGCCGCGCCCGCGATGAAGTGCGGCAGGACAGGGGAAGACAGTTTGTCGATCAGACCTTGGGCACGCGCCTGATTGGCTTGTGCCGACGATTCAGCGAGGGCTTGCGTCATTGCTTCTCCAGTTGCGCGGCCTTGACGAGTTGCTCCCAGCGGCGCGTTTCCGCTGCAACCAGGCTCTTGAACTCCTGCGGGCCGGATGACTTCGGCTCGACGCCGAACCTGATGAGCGCATCCCGCGTTTCGGCGACCTGGAGAACCTCGCCGATGGTTCGCGCCAGGCGCCCGATGACAGGCGCCGGTGTCCTGGCCGGTGCGAAAAGCCCGATCCAACCCCCTACTGCGTAGCCGGGCAGTCCCGCTTCCGCAATCGTCGGCAGCGTCGGGGCGAGCGCCGATCTTTCTTTCGAGGTGAGCGCAAGCGCCCGCAGCCGCCCCGAATTGATGTGCGGCTGCGCGGCGGCCAGCGCCGGAAACATGACCTGAATCCGGCCCGCCAGCAGGTCGGCGATCGCCGGTTGCGCCCCCTTGTAAGGCACATGGACCATCTGCGTGCGGGACATGTGCATGAACAGTTCTCCCGCCAGATGCACGCTGGTTCCATAGCCGGGTGAACCGAAGCTCATCTGCGCGCCGTGCTTTTGCGCGTAGGAAATGAGTTCCGGTACCGTGTTGGCCGGAAGGCTTGACTGAACCACGAGGACACCCGGCACGTCCGCGATCTGGGAAACCGCAACCAGGTCTCGTTCAAAGTCATACGGCAGCTTTCCGAACAGCGCCGAACCAATCGCATTGCTGGCGCTGCCCATCAATAGCGTGTAGCCGTCCGCCTGTGCAGTGGCCACCGCCTCGGTGCCGACGATAGCGCCGCCGCCAGCGCGATTCTCGATGACGAAAGGTTTCCCGAGCCGCTCCTGGAATTTGGGGGCAAGGAGCCTGGCGACGTTGTCCGCGGCGCCACCCGGCACGAACGGCACGACGATTCGAACGGGGCGCTCCGGCCACGCGGCAGCCGGTTGCGCGTTTGAACGCGGTGCGCCGCCGAGAAGGATTGCGGCGCAAAGCGCGGCCTGGAACAAATGCTGGCTGCGCGTCATTTGCGCGGCTCTCCCTGCTCCACCGTGGCGCTCATCGAGGCGGCCAGCCGTTTCCAGGCCGCCACCTCCGCCGATATCGCATTGCCGAACGCCAACCCGGTCTCCGCACGCGCGTCGATCGCGAGCTCAAGGAATTGCTTCATGACCTGCGGCTCGTTGAGCACCGCAAGCACCGCTTGGGTCAGCGACTTCACTTTCGCCTCGGGCAGCCCCGCGGGCGCCATCAGGCCGTACCAGGACTCGCTCTCCATCGCCGAACCGGACTCGCGCAGGGTCGGAACTTCCGGCAGGGCACCGGCTCGCCGTCCGGACGACACGGCCAGAGCCCGCAGCTGCCCTGACCGGATCTTCGGCAGGGCAAGCACGGCCGCAGGCAGCATCACTTCCACTTCCCCCGATATCACCTGCCCTATCGCTACTGCCCCTCCTGCCGCCGGAACATGGCGCAGATCGAGCCCGGCTTCACGAAAGTATTGCTCCGCGATGAGGTGGTGGGGACCCATGGCGCCCGTGGAGGCGTAGCGCCAGCGGCCCTGCGCAAGGCGCGCCTTGCCGACGAATTCCTGGATGGTTTGCGGGCCGGAGGTTGCCACGACCAGCACATAGGGCACTGCCGCAAAGCGGATAACGGGTGTGAAACTCCGCACCGGGTCGTAGGCGACGTCTTTGAGGAAGGCGGGCGCGATCCCGTGGCTGCTTTGGGTGGCGATCAGCAAGGTCTGGCCATCCGGCGCAGCCGAGGCGACTTGTTGCGCCCCGAGGGTTCCATTCCGGCCGACCACGTTGTCGACCACGACCGGCCCAAGACCCTTCGCGGTCAGGCCCTCGGCCAGCAGCCGGGCGATCGTGTCAGTCGAGCCCTGGGCCGCTGTTGGCACGACCAGGCGCACGGTGCCCGTCTGCGCAACCGCCAAGCGGCCTGACACGACCGCGGCAAGTCCCAGCAGCGCGATACAAGAAGCCAGCCGGAATACCTGATATTGCATGCGTACGCTGCGTCAAACGCTGTGTCGAGGGGAGCAAAGTTTACGAGCCGGCTTTTAGTTCTACAATTAGATTAATATGAACGACTGATTCAGTTTATGGATTAGTAGCGATCCATGATCAACCCCAACCTCAAGCACCTGAGGATCTTCGTCGCGGTCGGGCGCTCGGGAAGCTTTCGGGCATCCGCCCAGTCCCTGCACATAAGCCAGCCTGCGGCCAGTCATGCCGTTTCGCAAATCGAGTCGCTGCTCTCGGTCAGGCTCATGGAACGCACGACGCGCTCGGTGAAGCTGACGGACGCCGGGATGGCATTTCTCGCCGACGCAGAGCGCATGATCGAGGGCCTGGACCGATCCGTGTCGGCAGTGCGCGAGTTCGCGACCTCCGGTCGCGGGCGCGTTTCGGTGGCGTGCCTGTCATCTGCCGCGGTCCGCCTTTTGCCCCCGGTTCTGGAGGAGATGCGCAGACGACTCCCTGAAATGAACGTGGAATTGCAGGACACAAACTTGCGGGGGATTCTTCGAAGCCTAGAGGCGGGCGAATGCGACGTAGCGGTGTCAAGCGAGGACCCCGCCATCAAGAGAAGCAAGTTCGAACCGCTATTGACCGATAATTTCCAGGTCGTATGCCCTGCGAATCATCCGCTCGCCGGCCGTGAAACCGTCACCGGCAACGATCTGGCGAACTACCGTTGTGTCATGCTCAGACGCGACTCAGGTATTCGCGCCGCGATCGACCGGGCGCTTTACGCCCGCAACATTGAACTTCAGATCGTGCATGAGACCACTCAGGTGCACACAGCCCTCGGGCTCGTCGCGGCAGGCCTGGGGGTCACCGTGATGCCGGCCATGCTTTGCCCCGCGCCGGGCGATGCGAGCCTTGCCGTGCGAGCGCTCAGCAAACCAAGGATTTCCCGGCGCATAGGAGTGGTGTTCTCCACTTACCGGAGTCCGTCTCCGGGCGCGCTCGCATTCGTCGACGTGTTCAAGCAAGCCCTGAACGCGGGCAAGATCAGCCTGCCTGACGGAGTGACGCGCATCCGCCAATAGTCCGAACAGGGAGGCTACAAAAAGTGGCGGAGAGGGAGGGATTCGAACCCCCGGTACCCTTGCGGGCACAACAGATTTCGAGTCTGCCGCAATCGACCACTCTGCCACCTCTCCGCGGGAGGCGAATTTTATCAGGGGCGGGTGATCTTCTCGGCCCCGCTCATGTAGGAACGCAGTGCCGCGGGAATCGTCACCGAGCCGTCGGCGTTCTGGTAGTTCTCGAGGACCGCGATCAGCGTGCGGCCCACGGCGAGGCCGGAACCGTTCAGCGTATGCACCGGCTCGGTCTTGCCCTTGTCGTTGCGGAAGCGCGCCTGCATGCGGCGCGCCTGGAAGGATTCGAAATTCGAGCAGGACGAAATTTCGCGGAACGCCTTCTGCCCGGGCAGCCAGACTTCGAGGTCGTAGGTCTTCGCCGACGCGAAGCCGGTGTCGCCGGTGCACAAGGTCACCACGCGGTACGGCAGCTCCAGTTTCTTCAGAATCGCCTCGGCATGGCCAGTGAGTTCTTCGTGGCCGGCGTAGGACTGCGCCGGATGGATGATCTGCACCAGTTCCACCTTGTCGAACTGGTGGTTGCGGATCATGCCGCGCGTGTCCTTGCCCGCCGAGCCGGCTTCAGAGCGGAAACAGGGCGAATGGCAGACGTATTTCAGCGGCAACTGCTCCAGCGGGACGATGGTGTCGCGCACGAAGTTGGTGACCGAGGATTCGGCGGTCGGGATCAGGTAGAGGTCGCGGCCCTCCAGCTTGAACAGGTCGTCCTTGAACTTGGCGAAGCTCGTCACGCCGTCGGCGCAGGCGCTGGTCACCATGTAGGGCGTGTACACCTCGGTATAGCCGTGCTCCGCGGTGTGCGTGTCGAGCATGAACTGCGCGAGCGCACGATGCAGGCGCGCGACGCCGCCCTTCATCACCACGAAGCGCGCGCCGGCGAGCTTCACGCCGGCCTCGAAATCCATGCCGTCCAGCCCAGCGCCGATATCGACGTGGTCCTTCGGCGCGAAATCGAACTTGCGCGGCTCGCCCCAGCGGCGCTGCTCGACGCAGTCCTCGGGCTTGCTGCCTACAGGGACGCTCTCGTGCGGAAGGTTCGGGACCAGGGAGACAAATTCACGCTGCTTTGCCTGTACCGCCTCGTTCTCCAACTCCATCTGCTTCAGCCTGTCGCCGAATCCGGCCGCCTGGGCCAGCAGCTCGGACGCCAGCTTTTCGTCCTGCTTCGCCTTAGCGTTGCCGATCTGCTTCGAAAGCGCATTGCGCTCCGATTGCAGCTGCTCGGTGCCGGTTTGAATATTTTTTCTTTTTATTTCAAGAGAATTAAAACCGGCAACATCGAGCGCATAGCCGCGCGTCGCGAGGCGCTTCGCCACCGCGTCGATGTCGTTCCTGAGCAGCTGGATGTCGATCATTTCTTTTTCTTGCCTGCTTCGTCGTTGCGCCGGCGCAGTTCGTCGAGCTTTTCGCGGATCTTGCCTTCCAGCCCGCGCCCGGTCGGCTGGTACCAGCTCACCGCCGGCATCCCGTCCGGGAAGTAATTTTCCCCCGCGGCGAAGGCATCCGCCTCGTCGTGAGCGTAGCGGTAATCCTTGCCGTAGCCCAGGTCCTTCATCAGCCGCGTCGGCGCGTTGCGGATGTGCAGCGGCACCGGCCGCGTGCCGTCTTTCGAGACGAACGCGCGGGCCGCATTATAGGCGTTGTAGACCGCGTTCGACTTCGCCGCCACCGCCATGTAGAGCACTGCTTCGGCGAGCGCCAGTTCGCCCTCGGGAGAGCCGAGCCGCTCGTAGGTTTCGGTCGCATCGAGGGCCAGGCGCAGCGCGCGCGGATCGGCCAGTCCCACATCCTCCACCGCCATGCGCACGACGCGCCGCGCGAGATAGAGCGGATCGGCGCCGCCATCCAGCATGCGCACCAGCCAGTAGAGCGAGGCATCCGCATCAGAACCGCGCACCGATTTGTGCAGGGCCGAGATCTGGTCGTAGAACTGCTCGCCGCCCTTGTCGAAGCGGCGCAGGTTCTTCGCCAGCGTCTCCTCGACGAACAAGCCGTCAATTATTTTCTCGCCACTTTTTCCAGAAGCTGTTTGCAAAATCTCTACAGCATTGAACAACCGGCGCGCATCGCCGTCGGCAAATCCGATCAGGCGGGCGCGAGCACTTTCATCCAGCTTTATTTTTGTTTTTGAAAGTAAAGTCAAAAGATCCGCATCGGCAAGGCTTTCCAGCACGTAGACGGTCGCGCGCGACAGCAGCGCGGAGTTCACTTCGAACGACGGATTCTCGGTGGTCGCGCCGACGAAGGTGAAGAGGCCCCCTTCCACGAACGGCAGGAACGCGTCCTGCTGCGCCTTGTTGAAGCGGTGCACTTCGTCCACGAACAGGATCGTCCTGCGCCCGCTGGTGCTTAGAGACTGCTCTGCTTTCAGAACTGCTTCCCTTATGTCCTTGACGCCCGAAAGCACGGCCGAGAGCGCGATGAACTCGGCTTCGAAGGCGAGCGCCATGAGGCGCGCGAGGGTCGTCTTGCCCGAGCCGGGCGGCCCCCACAAAATCATGGAATGCGGCTGGCCGGATTCGAACGCGATGCGCAGCGGCTTGCCCGGACCGAGCAGGTGCTTTTGCCCGACGACTTCATCGAGCGATGAAGGCCGGAGTTTCTCCGCCAGCGGCGCTAGCGGCTGTACCCTGCCGAACAGGTCATTCCCCTGCATTTCATTCCCCTAATACATCCACTCCCTTGGGCGGGGTGAAGCGGAAAGTGCCGGGTTCGAACTGCGGATTGCGCACCATGTTGGAGAAGCGCAGCACCGTAGTCTGGCCGAAGTGGTCCATCAGCTCCATCGCCTCCACGCCCGAAGCCGACATGCCCAGCCTTACGCGCTCGAAGCCCGATTCCTTGTCGCGCGGCTTCGCCTCGAGCCACTGCAGGCCTTCCTTCTCGCCGGCTTCGACGAGCTCGAACGCCTTGTCGATGTCGGATGCGCCCGCGAGCAGGGCCGCGGGCGTGGCGCCGATCACGCGCGCGACGCGCCGCACCGTCACCTGGTTCAGGTCCGCGTCGTGGATCCAGACGCGCTCGCCGTCGCCAACGATGACCTGCGGCGGCTTGACGTAAGTCCAGCGGAAACGGCCCGGGCGCAGGAAGGCGAAGTGGCCGCTGGATTCCTGCACCACCTTGCCGCTCTTGTCGTAGACCTTCTGCTGGAAATCGGCGCGCGCCGCCTGCGTCGTGCGCAGGTAGCTCTGGAAGCGCTCCAGGCTCGCGGCATTTGAATTTTGCAAAAATAAAATCAGGCACAAAGAGAATAGAAGACTTTTCATCCTGTTATTCCACTTTCGCCGGCACCAGGACTTCACGGTTGCCGTTGCTCTGCATCGACGACACCATGCCGGCGCGCTCCATGTCCTCGATCAGGCGCGCGGCGCGGTTGTAGCCGATCCTCAGGTGGCGCTGCACCAGGGAGATCGACGGGCGGCGCGTGCGCAGCACGATCTCGACCGCCTGGTCGTAGAGCGGATCTTTCTCGCCGGTGGGTTCGCCGTTCACGCCCGCCGCGCCGTCGTCCGCCGCCGAGGGCTCGAGCACATCCTCGAGGTACTCGGGCTTGGCCAGGCTCTTCAGGTGATCGACCACCTTGTGCACTTCCTGGTCGGCGACGAAGGCGCCGTGGATGCGCTGCGGCAGGCCGGTGCCGGCCGGCAGATAGAGCATGTCGCCCGAACCGAGCAGCGCGTCCGCCCCCGACTGGTCGAGGATGGTGCGCGAGTCGATCTTGGAGGCGACCTGGAAGGCGATGCGCGTCGGGATGTTCGCCTTGATGAGCCCGGTGATCACGTCCACCGAAGGCCGCTGGGTGGCGAGAATCAGGTGGATGCCCGCGGCGCGCGCCTTCTGCGCCAGGCGCGCGATCAGCTCCTCCACCTTCTTGCCGGCGACCATCATCAGGTCGGCGAGCTCGTCGATCACCACCACGATCAGCGGCAGCGTATGCAGCGGTTGCGGGGTCCCCGACTCGATCGTGGCCGGGTCATCGATGGTGCGGCCGTGTTTTTCGGCGTCCGTAATCTTGTGGTTGTGGCCCGAAAGGTTGCGCACGCCGAGCCAGCTCATGAGCTTGTAGCGCCGGTCCATTTCGGCCACGCACCACTGCAGCGCGTTGGCCGCTTGCTTCATGTCGGTCACCACGGGCGCGAGCAGGTGCGGGATGTCCTGGTAGACCGAGAGCTCGAGCATTTTCGGGTCGATCAGGATGAAGCGCACGTGCTTCGGCTCGGACTTGTAGAGCAGCGACAGGATCATGGCGTTGATCGCCACCGACTTGCCCGAGCCGGTGGTGCCCGC